>NZ_JBFRLX010000062.1:0-8216 GCF_041470165.1 Vibrio sp. 10N.286.46.A8 | reverse complement strand
GATTATAATTTATTTATTTTTCAGCTAGTTAGTGGCTTGTAAAGCATTGCATTTCTATATTTGACATGTGATCCAAGACGTGTTTTGAAACTAAATTTCGTAAGTGACTAGAAAGTTAGTTCCCCATCAATATATATTTAGCGGCAGAAAATATAATGCAATACATGGTTACATTTTCACTGGGTGCTAACATATAGGCTACGGGGGTGTGCCGTTAGGACCCATATAATTATTTTATCTTTATCAGGAGCATAAACATGTTTAAGAACCTTTTTGCTAGCCTGCAGAAAGTTGGTAAGTCTCTGATGCTACCAGTATCAGTTTTACCAGTTGCGGGTATTTTGCTAGGTGTCGGTGCAGCAGACCTTCCTTTCATTCCAGAAATCGTTTCAAACTTAATGGAACAAGCGGGTGGTTCAGTATTCGGTCAAATGGCACTACTGTTCGCAGTAGGCGTAGCACTTGGCTTTACTAATAACGACGGTGTAGCTGGTCTAGCTGCTATCGTTGGTTACGGCATCATGACTGCTACACTAGGCGTAATGGCTGGTGTAATGGGCGTTGATAAAATCGACACTGGTGTACTAGGTGGTATCCTAGTCGGTGGTGTTGCTGCTTGGGCATTCAACCGTTTCTTCCGTATTCAACTACCAGAGTACCTTGGCTTCTTCGCTGGTAAGCGTGCTGTGCCAATCATCACAGGTTTCTCTGCGATTGGTCTAGCAATCCTACTATCTGTAGTATGGCCACCAGTTGGCGGCGCTATCTCTGCGTTCTCTGATTGGGCTGCTCACCAAAACCCACAAGTGGCGTTTGGTATCTACGGTATCGTTGAGCGTTCTCTGATTCCATTTGGTCTTCACCACGTTTGGAACGTACCTTTCTTCTTCGAAGCTGGTACTTGTGTAAACGCTGCTGGCGAAACTCAAAACGGTGTTCTTACTTGTTACCTAGTTGCTGATGACGCATCTCGTGCAGCGGGCAATGGCTTCGGTCAGCTAGCTGGTGGTTACATGTTCAAGATGTTCGGTCTACCTGCTGCTGCAATCGCGATTGCACATTCAGCTAAACCTGAAAACCGCGCTAAAGTAATGGGCATCATGGCTTCTGCTGCGTTGACTTCATTCCTAACGGGTATCACTGAACCAATCGAATTCTCATTCCTATTCGTTGCTCCTGTACTGTACGCAATCCACGCTCTATTAGCTGGTTCTGCATACGTTCTTGCGAACACTCTAGGTTTTGTACACGGTACATCTTTCTCACACGGTCTAATCGACTTCCTAGTTCTATCTGGCAATGCGTCTAAGATGGGTCTGATGGTTGTATGTGGTGTTGCTTACGCTGCAATTTACTACATCGTATTCCGCACTGTGATTAAAGCACTTGACCTTAAAACTCCGGGCCGTGAAGACGAATCTGAAGAAGAAGTAGTTGCTACAGGTTCTGAACTTGCTGGTGAGCTAGTTGCTGCATTCGGTGGTAAAGCGAACATCACTGGTCTTGACGCTTGTATTACTCGTCTACGTGTTGCAGTAGCTGATACCGCTCTTGTTGACCAAGACAAACTGAAGAAACTAGGCGCTGCAGGTGTTGTTGTTGTTGCTGGTGGCGTACAAGCTATCTTCGGTACTAAGTCTGACAACCTTAAGACAGACATGGATGAGTGGATCCGTAACAACGGTTAATTCGCTGATTCAATAAATTGAAAGGAGGCCTTACGGTCTCCTTTTTTGTTTTCTGCAATATGCAAAATATCCTCACGTTTAAGCTCTTCTTACTCAACTAGTTCTACTCAACTCTATGTGTTGAAGGCCGATACCGAACCTTGAGCGCCAGTTCGCTTTTACCTAGCGATGACACCTCTCTTTGTGAACCCAGTACACTACAATTTTTAAAAACAGTCTGAGAATATTATGAAACATCGTTATTTGATCGGCCTTATGTGCTGCAGCGGAGCTGCGTTTGTGCATGCTTCTGAAGCACCAGATTTGGAAGTTGGATTAGCCATTGACCAAGACCTGAGTGTCGTTGTCGAATTTGATCAGAAATACCGTGCCACGATTGGTAACGACGGTGCTGCATTTGACTACATTTGGAAGCGTGGTCAGTTTGAGACTGAAGCTCCGTTGAGTTGGTATGTCGGTGCAGGTGCTTGGGCTGAGTGGAATGATGATTTTGGCTTACGTTTGCCTTTAGGTGTTAAAGTGAATTTCTACGAAGGTTGGAATGCGTACGCTCAAGTTCACCCTGAGCTCGACATGTATAAAGGTGTTGAATTACAAGTGGGTGGTGCACTGGGTATCACCTACAAGTTCTAGGTGATGAGACAAAAAATGCCAGCTTAGTAGCTGGCATTTTTGAATGGTTTAAATAAGGTTATTTCTGTTTGTCCATTGCACGCTTTATGCAAATTGCAGCACCACCCCAAGTGATACCAAGACCAAGAACCATCATAATAATCGCACTCGTTGTCATGATTATGCTTCCTTCTTACTTGTCATATTTATGATAATGCCAATCGCTAGTAATCCTGCGATCATTGCCCAACCAAGATTCAGGTCGTAGCCACCGTAACCGTCTGTAAACAATGCGCTTAATTTTGTTGCAAGAATGATTGCAAGCATAACTGGAGTGACGAAGCGTAAACATACGTTAAACCATACGCCAATAGAGAAATCTGAAATCTCATTGACGTACGCACGTACATCGCTAACTTTGTTTAGTAGCCATGCCATTAGAAGGATTTCAATGAATCCGCCTACCATGATGCCGACGTTGTTAGCGAAGTGATCGACTAGGTCTAGTAGAAGTAGGCCGCCGTTAGTTGCAAATGCCATAGACACCACAACACCAACGCCAATAACAATACTTGCTGCTTTTTTACGGCTCCAGTTCAGCTTGTCCATAATTGCAGATGTTACTGCTTCCATAATTGAGATATGAGAGCTTAAACCAGCCACAACAAGTGCAAAGAAGAATAGTGGACCCAGAATATACGGTGCTGGAAGTAAATTAATCGCAGCAGGTAGCGTAACAAACGCAAGGCCAACGCCTGCTGATACTACTTCAGTTAATGGTTTACCTTGTTCTTGAGCCATGTAGCCAAGAACAGAGAAAATCATAATACCCGCAAGAATTGAGAAACCACAGTTGATAAGAACCGTCATGAACGCGTTGTTCGTGATATCTGATTTTTCTGGCAAATAGCTTGAGTAAGCCAACATGATCGCAAAACCGATACTTAGCGTGAAGAAGATTTGTCCATAAGCAGCAGCCCATACTTTTACGTCCCAGATCTTGCTGAAATCAGGTTCGAACATGTAGTTCACACCATCTAGAGCTCCTGGAAGGAAAACCATGCGTCCGATAAGCAAAATCACCATTATGAACAACACTGGCATCATTACTTTAGAAGCACGTTCGATACCAGCTTTAACACCACCCACGATAGCTGCATAAGTGATTGCCCAAGCGAGTAACATTGCGCCAGCGATGCCCCATTGGATGCTACCTAGGTTCGTCGGTGAGTTATCACCTAGAGCTAGATATTCACTGAAGAAGAATGCGTTAGTGTCTGTTCCCCAGCTTTGATTGAATGACATACCGAAGTATGAAATTGCCCAACCGATAACGGCAACATAGTAGACCGCGATGACAGCCGCTACACCCACTTGGAACCAACCAAGCCACTCAAATTTTGAGTTGATGCGCGCTAAGGTTGCAGGTGCAGAACCACGATACTTTTGACCCATACTGAACTCTAGGATCATAAATGGGATACCAGCCGTAAGCATGGCAAATAGATATGGAATGAAAAAAGCACCGCCGCCATTTTCATAAGCCATATATGGAAAACGCCAAATGTTTCCTAAACCAATAGCAGATCCTACTGCGGCAAGGATAAATCCTGCTCGGGATCCCCACTGTTCTCGCTTCATATTTAACTCCTTTACAACTTCCCTGAGGTATGAAGCTTCTCGTCACGCTGTGCTTGGTAAGGAGATGATAGTTAAAACAGGCAAACGGTTTGACTGTTTACTTTATCTTCCGTGATTAGGCAAAAGTTTAGATTATTATGTTGTTAGCGATTGGAGAACTCAGCGGATAATTCTTAATTGTTTGATGTGTGTTTGCATAACCTGAAATATTCAGCTGATGCGTGCTAATGAGCCTACCTAGTTAGAATGGTTAAAGCAATAGATTAGCTATGTTTAATAACTGTGGTCTTATGGTCTTTAAGATGTTAAATGATGGTTATTTTAGAGGTATGAATTGGTTTGGGGTTTTCTGATTGGTTTATGTGTCTAATTTTTTCTGTTTTATTAGGTTATATGACTTTATTTAAAAGTAGAGCGTATGACTGAAATTCATACACTCTATAGTTGAACTGACCAACTATTCGGAGGTTCTATTGGTATGAGATGCTTATGGTCATCGATACTTAGAAAGTAAAACTCAGTCCGACATTGGCTTGGAATTGGTTCATCCAGTCTGTATCAAAGCGGATGATGCACTCTTGCCCGTTACTTGGGATGTTACAAACGCCGGAGGTGTCGTTATCGACAACGGTACCTAACCAACGTAGTTGTGTGTTTAACGCTAATCGGTCACTAAATTTGTACTCTAAACCACCAAAGATAGAGGTTGAGAACCCATACTTATCCTTTGCCCAGTCTACATCGACGTAAGAAGCACCAAGGCCTAATCCCAAATAACCAGACAACACAGAAGAAGCTGGGTAGTAAATGCTACTTTGAAAGTGCAGGTATTGGATGGAGGAGCTTAGGTTGAGCGTTTCTAATTCAGAGCTTTGATTAGAATAGAAAAAGCCGATGCGTCCTTTTTCAAATGGCGTTTCAATCGAAAAGGTGTAGTTTTCAGACCCTTTCATATCATAGGTTTTACCGTCCTGGTCTTCGACACTGCCACCGCCGGTATAGCCCACCATCGGAGTAATGATGATCTCCGGCGAGGCATGTACGCTCGAAACGGAGAGAAGCGTAATCAGTGCCAATATATTTGCTTTGTTATTCATGAGTATATCCTTATCCTTACACTTACTAATTGTGATGGTTACATCAATATTGTGCGACTAATTTCGACGATTCTTGAAGATACTTCACACACCTGATAGTACTTAAATAGAGACTCGACAAATTAATAATAAGACAGAGGTGTCTATGGACCATAATCTGAAAAATGCCCTACAAATAACGGTTGTCATCTACGCAATCATTCTCTCATTTGGCTTTATTGCAATTGGTAGTTAATACCATCTATTGCGAGGCTGGGTTTTTATACTCAGGGAATAATGAATAGTGGGATTATAACCAATATTGATACAGCAATAGACTTAGATTATTACGCTAAGTTTATTGCTGGAAAAACAGCACTGGTCGCCCAAGGTGGCGGACAGAGAAGTATTTTTACTTCTGGAGTGCTGGATGCCTTTCTTCTTTCAAATTTTGATCCCTTCGACGAGTTTTTTGGTACCTCTGCAGGTGCTCTTAATTTGTGTGCTTATCTGTGCCGTGATAAAGGCCTTGGCCGTTCTTTCCTTCTCGACCTCACAACATCACCTGAATTCTTCAATCTCTTTTCTTATATACGACACAGAAAGAACCTTGGATTAGAATGGGCCTTAGAACAAATCATGGCTTACCCATATAAGCTTGATTTGGATTTAGGACGACAAACGCTAGGCGAACGCCATTTCTATGCAGCCGTCACGGATTCTAAAGACTTACGAGATCACTACTTCCCAGTATTGGGTGAAGATTGGTACAAAGTGATGATTGCAACCTGTGCGATCCCTCGCTTATACAATGATGAAATCTTTATTGGCGACAATGCTTATGTGGATGGTGGTGTATCAGCTTGCATTCCGGTTCAAGAAGCGTGGCGTAGACAAGCCCGTTCCATTGTTGTGATCCGAACTGAGCCAGCGTTAGAGGAAGAGGTCGAGGTTCAAGCTAACAGTACGCGATTAAAAACACCCAAACCGATATCAGCCGAAGAGCTGGAATGGTTCCGCGAATCTTTTGACAGTGTTCAAGGCCATTGGCAACAAAAAGTGGAACAGTGGAAAACCGATTGGAGCTCGTTCTTTCAACAACAAATTCTCAGCTCAAAAGAACAGAAGCGCGACAGGTCACATTTGGATTTACTGAATGGTGGTCGATGGTTATTCGGGGCGGATGACATCTATAGATTAAGTCATTTAATTGGTGATAAGTTTGATTCCGGCTTAGCAGATATGCTGATGGTGCATTACCAAACTTACTCATTGACTCAGGATTTTTTGAACTCCCCACCAGACGATGCGTTTGTAGTGCAAATTGCCCCGAGTAAGCCGCTGAAATCCAATTCATTAATGAGTAATAAAGAAGATTTACTGCACGATTATGAATTGGGTTTAGAAGCCGGTTACCGATTTGTTGGAATTTATACCTCTACGAAAAATGCCCGCAGTTCACACATGCCACAGTTGGCAACCATTGCTGCTGAGAAGTAATGCTTGAGGTTGATGAGTAATATTTGAAGTTGATGAGTTAGCATGCTGTGAGCTGATCGTGCTGTTTAAGCCGATCGTTAGTGAGTCGTGTTCTGAAATGAAAAAGGGTTATTGAACTTGGTTCGATAACCCTTTTTTGTCTTGAGATTAGGCAAATCGTTTCGCCTTACGGGCAAACATTAGGTGACAGGCAAGATTCTCATACAGTTGGTTGATCCCGCCACATCCATAATGTCGCCTTGAGTGACGATAACGAGATCGCCAAACTTAAGATGCTCTTGCTCTTTTAGGCAGGTGAGCGTAGATAGGGCAATGTCAAAACTGTCTTTGGCTTCTGTCTCGAAGTAGATAGGTGTTACACCTCGGTACAAGGTGCAGCGATTAAGTGTTCCTTCGTTACGAGATAGTGCGTAGATAGGCATGTCAGCACTTAGGCGAGACATCATCAGTGCAGTACGGCCTGATTCTGTGAGAGTGACTACGCCTTTAATACCTTCCATATGGTTTGCCGAGTAGATAGTCGCCATTGAAACGGTTTCTTCGGCGGTCACAAAGGTGCGATCAATTCGGTAATTGGATTGGTTGTTAATCCCCGCCATTTTCTCAGCACCAATACACACTTCAGCCATCGATTTTACGGTTTCGACCGGGTAATCACCTGCAGCTGTTTCACCTGAAAGCATGACCGCATCTGTTCCATCAAGTACCGCATTGGCAACGTCCATGACTTCGGCACGGGTTGGCATTGGCGCTGAAATCATCGATTCCATCATTTGGGTTGCGGTGATCACCGTTCGGTTAAGCGCTCTAGCACGGCGTATAAGCTGTTTTTGTACTCCGACCAATTCAGGGTCGCCAATTTCGACTCCGAGGTCACCACGAGCCACCATGACCACATCTGAGGCCATTATGATGTCATCCATGTTCTCAACAGTGGCTACCGTCTCTGCTCGCTCTACTTTTGCTACAAGGTGAGCTTCTAAACCTGCTTCTCGTGCGAGCTGACGAGCGTAGTGCATGTCTTCGCCATTGCGTGGGAAAGACACCGCGAGGTAATCCACTTTGATTTGTGCGGCGGTGACGATGTCGCGTTTGTCTTTTTCTGTCAGCGCTTCTGCGGAAAGGCCGCCGCCTTTCTTGTTTATGCCTTTATTATTCGAGAGAGGGCCGCCAATGATGACTTCGGTATGAACGCGACAACCTTCCACTTCGGTTACTTTTAGCTGCACACGACCATCGTCGAGCAACAGGATGTCGTTAGCTGAAACGTCGTTAGGTAATTCTTTATAATCAAGACCGACCGCTTGTTGGTTGCCTTCGCCTAAACCAAGGCTACTGTCGAGAGTAAATTGGTCACCAACGGCAAGTTGGATTTTGCCATCTTTGAATGTTGACACTCGAATCTTGGGACCTTGTAAGTCACCGAGAATAGCGATCTGAGTACCAAGTTTTTTGGCTATTGCTCGGACATTTTCTGAACGTTGTATATGGTCGTCGCTAGTGCCGTGAGAGAAGTTCATACGGACGACATTGGCACCGGCCTTGATGATCTCTTCAAGCACGTTACCTTTATCAGTAGAAGGGCCTAGTGTTGTGACGATTTTCGTTTTTCTTAATTCGGCTGTCATGAATACTCCTAGAGTGAGGCCAAGTAATCTATTAAAAGACTAGGGCGTGTTGATCTTTCGAGCTGATTTTT
>NZ_JBFRLX010000061.1:0-15698 GCF_041470165.1 Vibrio sp. 10N.286.46.A8 | reverse complement strand
CACTGCGGAGTGGTAGTTCAGTTGGTTAGAATACCGGCCTGTCACGCCGGGGGTCGCGGGTTCGAGTCCCGTCCACTCCGCCACTTATTCAGAGGTTCAGCTCTTTAAAACTGAAATAGGGGTGTAGCTCCAATTGGCAGAGCAGCGGATTCCAAATCCGCGTGTTGGGAGTTCGAATCTCTCCACCCCTGCCATATTTAAGGCTCTAGCAGAAATGCTAGAGCCTTTTTGCTTTCTGAAGCTAATTATACGCCATTAGCAAAGCAGCGGATTCCCCGGCTTGCCAAAATAGCGCGTGTTGGGAGTCTAAACCTCTACTCCTGCCACATACAAAGCCTCAGCAGAAATGCTAGGGCTTTTTTACGTCTGTTGCTTCTTCGAAGCTATGTTTGGATAACTAGGCGCTTTTAGCTCACCAGTGTGGTCGAATCTCCGGAGTGCTGGCTCATTCGAGCCCTGCCATATTTAAGGATCTAGACTGCGCGTTCCGGCAGAAGTGCTAGAGCCTTTATTATTCCTGTCATCTTTAGAAGCAACGCTAAAAGCCCCGAGTACTCCTTTAGCTATATCTATCTGCTCAACACTCATTTTGCTCTGTTGTTCTGCTAATAAATAAGGCTATAGCAACGAGATGTTAAGTCTCGTTATTTCAGCTTTCAGGTGAAAGGTTCAAGCCTTTCGATTTATGCTTATAAAACTTGAGGGTGGTTTATTAGGTAGACTAGCGAGTGCGCATAAGAATGAATTATCTGCGTGGCTTAACTTCCTGAAATAGTTCTGGCCAAATTTAATGTTCACCCTACATTAAGTTTTTGAGTACTCCAATAATAGTACATCAACTACCCAAGGTAAGCTCTATGTTCCTTCAGCTAGCGTGCAGTAAAGAAATCGGTGGATCTGACTTTCATTAGGTATAAAAAAGGCCACCTACAGTAGGCGGCCTCGGTTGATCTATTTAGATGTTAATCTAGCTCTTTCTCAGCTTGCTTCGCTTTCTCTATCATAGGAGTAATTGTTGAACCTTGGACTAAGATTGAGAACACAACAACAGCGTATGTCATGACGAGGATAATCTCTTTTACATCTATTGCCTTGTCTTCAATCACCCAGATACCTGAAGGGATTGAAAGTGCCATGGCTAGAGCTAGTCCACCACGCAAACCACCCCAAGTTAAGATCTTGATTGACCAAGGGTTGTAAGTTCTAAAGCGTTTGAATCCGATATAAGACAAGAAAACACTTAGGTAGCGTGCACTTAGCACTAGAGGTACTGCGAACGCCATTAAGATCCAGTCTTCTTGGTGGAATTTGAATAACAACATCGACATACCGATCAATAAGAACAATACGCCATTTAAGAATTCATCGATTAATTCCCAGAAGTGGTCTAGGTGATCCTCACTCTCTTTCGAGAATCCAATAAAGCGAGTCCAGTTACCAATCATGATACCTGATACCACCATTGCTAACGGTCCTGATACATGTAGGACTTCAGCAAAGGCATAACCAGCTGTAGGAATACCTATGGTTAATAGCAACTCCATCGAGTGGTCATCGGTGTTGCTGATTAGGTAATGGAATATTAAACCTAGAACAAAGCCATACACGATACCACCGATAGCCTCTTGGACGAATAACATGGTCACGCTACCTACAGTCGGTGCTTCTGTACCGAACGCAATGGTAAATAGGGTTACGAAGATGACTAGGCCAAAACCATCGTTGAATAGAGATTCTCCCTCGATTTGAGTAGAGATTCGTCTGGGAGCATCGAGCTTCTTCACTATTGCTAATACAGCGATTGGATCGGTTGGAGAGATTAGAGAGCCAAACAGTAAACAATAAATTAGATCAAATTGAATGCCGATGAACTGACAAAACCCATAGAGCACAAATCCAATAAAGAAGGTTGAAAACAGTGTTGCACCTAATGCGAGCACTGTTATTTCCCATTTCTGATCTTTTAGATTAGGTAACTTAATCCCCAAACCACCTGCAAAGAGTAAGAATCCCAGTATTCCTTTTAGGAGGAAGTCTTCAAAGTTGATACTGGCAACGGTTTCTGAGGCGATGTCAGCCAATTGGAACCAATTGTTTTGTCCCGCAATGATAATCAATAGAGACAGCATCATTGAGCCAGCTGTGATGGCGATGGTTGTCTGCATTTTACCAATTTTGGTATTAACGAAAGCAATAAGCATGGCAGCAGCGGACAAGAAGCATAAGGTGTAATAGACCGACATTGGGAACTCAATATGTAACAAAATATGAATATTAATTCTCGTTCTCTCATGCTCAAATAGCAAACATTTTTTGTCATGACTTGGTCATTTACTTTATGTTTTAGACGTCTAGACTCCTTTTGAATGTGTGGTAGGATGGAGAGATAATTAAAGGAATGAGGTTGTATCGTGGGAAGTAATGTAAGGCAAAAGATTGACGCTCTGTTGAAGCAACGAATTTTACTGATTGATGGTGGCATGGGTACCATGATTCAGGATTATAAATTGGAAGAGCAAGACTATCGCGGTGAGCGATTTGCTGATTGGCATAGTGACTTAAAAGGTAACAATGACCTTTTGGTACTTACACAACCTAAGCTTATCAAAGATATCCATATGGAATATTTGGAAGCCGGTGCTGATATCCTCGAGACCAATACCTTTAACTCTACAACCATCGCTATGGCCGACTACGATATGGAAAGTCTTAGCGAAGAAATTAACTTTACAGCTGCAAAATTAGCTCGTGAAGCGGCAGACGAATGGACGGCAAAGACCCCAGACAAACCTCGTTTCGTAGCGGGTGTGTTAGGTCCAACTAATCGAACTTGTTCTATCTCCCCAGACGTTAATGATCCGGGCTATCGTAATGTTAGCTTTGATGAGCTTGTTGAAGCGTACTCAGAATCGACGCGAGCACTTATCAAAGGCGGCTCAGATCTTATTCTTATCGAGACTATCTTCGACACGTTAAATGCAAAAGCATGTTCTTTTGCGGTTGAATCTGTTTTTGAAGAGGTAGGCATCACGCTTCCTGTGATGATCTCCGGTACCATTACTGACGCATCAGGTCGTACGCTTTCAGGGCAAACAACAGAAGCTTTCTACAACGCCCTTCGTCATGTTAAACCTATCTCATTTGGATTGAACTGTGCATTAGGCCCTGACGAACTGCGAGAGTACGTTGGTGAGATGTCTCGTATCTCAGAATGTAACGTTTCCGCTCACCCTAACGCGGGTTTACCTAATGCATTCGGTGAGTATGACCTTTCTCCTGAAGATATGGCTGAACACGTTAAGGAATGGGCCGAGAGTGGCTTCTTGAACCTAATTGGTGGTTGTTGTGGTACGACGCCAGAACATATACGTCACATGGCTGAGGCCGTTGAAGGCGTAACGCCACGTCAATTACCTGATTTGCCTGTGTCTTGCCGTTTATCTGGCTTAGAACCATTAACGATTGCTAAAGAATCATTGTTTGTAAACGTCGGTGAGCGTACTAACGTTACCGGCTCTGCTCGATTTAAGCGATTGATTAAAGAAGAGCTTTACGACGAAGCCTTGAGTGTGGCTCGAGAGCAAGTTGAGAACGGCGCTCAGATCATCGATATCAACATGGATGAAGGGATGCTAGACGCTGAAGCGTGTATGGTTAAATTCCTTAATCTATGTGCGTCTGAGCCAGAGATCTCGAAAGTACCAGTCATGGTCGACTCTTCAAAATGGGAAGTTATTGAAGCGGGTCTGAAATGTATTCAGGGTAAAGGCATCGTTAACTCGATCTCATTGAAGGAAGGAAAAGAGAAGTTTGTCGAACAAGCGAAACTGGTTCGCCGATATGGTGCTGCCGTTATCGTGATGGCGTTCGATGAAGTTGGCCAAGCTGATACTCGAGAGCGTAAGGTTGAGATTTGCACTAATGCCTACAATATTCTGGTTGATGAAGTGGGCTTCCCACCTGAAGATATTATTTTTGACCCGAACATTTTTGCTGTGGCGACAGGTATTGATGAGCATAACAACTATGCGGTCGATTTCATTGAAGCTGTAGGGGACATCAAACGAGACTTACCTCATGCGATGATTTCTGGTGGTGTATCGAATGTTTCGTTCTCATTCAGAGGTAATAACTACGTTCGTGAGGCTATCCACGCAGTATTCCTATACCACTGCTTTAAAAACGGTATGGATATGGGCATCGTCAATGCTGGGCAATTAGAGATTTACGATAATGTCCCTGAGGATTTACGTGAAGCCGTAGAAGATGTGGTTCTAAACCGCCGAGATGATTCCACTGAGCGCTTGCTAGATATCGCAACTGAATATCTAGAGCGTGCAGTTGGAAAAGTTGAAGATAAATCTGCTTTAGAGTGGCGTACCTGGCCAGTAGAAAAACGCTTAGAGCATTCCTTAGTTAAAGGTATTACCGACTTTATTGTTGAAGATACCGAAGAAGCTCGTGTTAATGCCTCTCGCCCTATCGAGGTGATAGAAGGCCCATTAATGGATGGTATGAATGTGGTTGGTGACCTCTTTGGTGAAGGTAAGATGTTCCTTCCTCAAGTGGTGAAATCTGCACGTGTTATGAAGCAAGCGGTAGCTCATCTAGAGCCATTTATCAATGCAACCAAAGACGTAGGTGCAACTAACGGAAAAATCTTACTTGCGACCGTAAAAGGCGATGTTCACGATATTGGCAAAAATATTGTGGGCGTTGTCTTGCAGTGTAATAACTACGAAATTATCGATTTAGGCGTGATGGTTTCATGTGAAAAAATCCTTAAGGTCGCTAAGGAAGAAAACGTCGATATCATTGGCCTTTCGGGTTTGATCACTCCTTCACTGGATGAGATGGTACATGTGGCCAAAGAGATGGAAAGACAAGGCTTTAAGCTGCCTCTTCTGATCGGTGGAGCAACCACATCTAAAGCGCATACAGCCGTTAAGATTGAACAGAACTACTCCGAGCCCGTTGTGTACGTAAATAATGCCTCACGTGCTGTTGGTGTGTGTACCTCTCTACTATCTAACGAACTGAAACCTGCATTTGTCGAGAAGTTGGATATTGATTACGATCGCGTTCGAGATCAGCACAATCGTAAAAAACCACGTACTAAGCCTGTCACTCTTGAAAGAGCGCGTGCTAATAAAGTTGCTATCGATTGGGATGCTTATACGCCACCGGCACCCGCTAAGCCGGGAGTTCACATCTTTAATGATTTTGATGTGGCAACTTTGCGCCAGTACATAGACTGGACTCCATTCTTTATGACATGGTCATTGGTCGGTAAATACCCTGCAATTCTTAATCATGAAGAAGTGGGCGAGGAAGCGAAACGTTTATTCAAAGATGCCAATGATTTATTGGATCGAGTACAGAAAGAGAAGTTACTTGAAGCTCGTGGGATGTGTGCGATGTTCCCTGCCAACAGTGTTGGCGATGATATCGAGGTATATACCGATGAATCTCGTACTGAAGTGTTAAAGGTTTTGCACAACCTTCGTCAACAAACCGAAAAGCCAAAAGGCTTTAACTACTGTTTGTCTGATTACATTGCACCGAAAGATAGCGGTAAAGCGGATTGGATTGGTGGCTTTGCGGTGACCGGTGGTATCGGTGAACGAGAGCTTGCTGATGAATACAAAGCTAACGGTGATGACTACAACGCGATTATGATTCAGGCGGTTGCTGACCGATTGGCTGAAGCGTTCGCTGAATACCTGCATAAAGAAGTGAGAAAGGACATTTGGGGCTACTCGCCGGATGAGAATTTGTCTAACGACGATTTGATTCGTGAGAAGTACCAAGGTATTCGTCCCGCTCCAGGTTACCCTGCTTGCCCAGAACATACAGAAAAAGGTACGTTGTGGGAGTTGATGGAGGTTGAAAAAGCGATCGACATGTCACTAACGACGAGCTACGCGATGTGGCCTGGTGCTTCAGTGTCTGGTATGTATTTTTCACATCCTGATGCACGATACTTTGCGATTGCACAGATTCAACAGGATCAAGTGGATAGCTATGCCGACCGTAAAGGTTGGGATATGTTGGAAGCTGAGAAGTGGTTAGGCCCAAACATTAACTAGTTTGAATCTATAACGAGCTTTGATTCGTAACGTAAAAAAGAGAAAGGGTTGCTTAATAGCAACCCTTTTTGTATCTGTAATTTAGTTATTTATCTGTCGATGAGAAACGGACTATCTACTCAAATAACTCTTGATGAAGTTTTTGAATCGCTAACTTAGACACAGATTCATCTAGTAAGAAGCATAGGTTGTGTGGGCTTGCTCCGTAACAAATCATACGTAGGTTGAAATCTTCTAGAGTGCCGAATACCTGCTTTGCATAGCCTTTGCTTTCGCTCATGTTGTTACCAATAAGAGCAACAAGGCATAGGTCGTGCTCAATATCTACGGAACACAACTCTTCAAGCTCAAGGCGAGCGGCTTCAGGTAACTCAGGAGCACCACCAGAGGTATCGGTTTGATCGAGAGTAAGTGAGACACTGATCTCTGAGGTAGTGATAAGATCGACTGAGATCTTATGTTTAGCCAGGATCTCGAATACCTTTGCCAAAAAACCATAGGCATGGAACATGTTAGCGCTGCGTAGCGTAACCATGGTTTGGTTGCAGCGTAGGGCAAGCGCTCTGAACAGAGGAGAGCTTTCAACTTGTTGACGAATCCATGTTCCACCAAGCTCTGGTGCTTTTGATGAGCCGACAAAAACAGGGATTTGATGGCGTAGTGCAGGAACCAGAGTTGAAGGGTGTAATATTTTCGCGCCAAAGTTTGCCATCTCAGATGCCTCACTGAAGCTGATCTCTGGGATAGGAGATGCTTTCGATGCGATGCGTGGATCTGTGGTGTAGATGCCTGGAACATCAGTCCAAATTTCTAAGCCAATCGCTTGTACCGACTCCGCAATCAGTGCAGCTGAATAATCACTGCCGCCACGACCTAACGTTGTGGTGTTACCTTCGCTGTCGGCACCGATAAAACCTTGGGTAACGACAACTTGTTCTTCGCAAAGTGGAATCAGTTTCTGCTGTGCAAGGGCTGCAATATCTTCCAGTTGTGGTTCTGCTTTACCGAAATCATCATTGGTGCGCATCACTTCTCTGATATCAAAACGAGCCGCTGGTGTACCACGTTCGCGAATGATTTGAGCGAGGATATGTGTCGACATCAGTTCGCCACATGCCACTAGGTGATCGGTGAGTTTGGTACTGGCTTGGAATGATGCGGCTTCTGCAGCGCTCGCAATATCATCCAGAATACAGTGCACATCTTTTTCAATGCTAATTGGGTCAGCTAGCTGAGCAAGAATCGTATTATGAATGTCGGTTAACTGTGTTACTAGTTCTTGGCGACGAGTTTTATCTTGAACACCATTCGCGAGTTCAACAAGCAGGTTAGTCACGCCAGAGCATGCGCTACTCACGACCAGTTTCGTATTTGAGTTGTTTTCAATAATGGCAGCACAACGGCTCATTGCTTCAAAGTTGGCAACACTTGTTCCACCAAACTTAGCGACATTAAAAGAACCAGCTACATTAGATGCACTCACGATATATCTCCCACGATTTCCTAAAATAAAATTACTGTTGGGTAATCCAACGTCCGATGTTTTTCGAAGAGAGTTTTAGAGCAAAAAAGAGAGGAATTATTAGAATAGTAACCTCAGAAGCTCTTCACCATATAGAAATGGCGACAGTTAACGGGATTCAGCCCGCTCAACCGATAATAAAGGTCCTGCATCCTTTTATTATCTCGGCACTGCTCCCCATGAATGTTTTGTATTGGAAATGCGGTTCCACAAAACACCTGCCTGGGCAGTGCTCCTCTTCTGCTAGATAGCCATTTCATTGAACGTGTTTGCGCAAATAATGTCAATCCGTAACGTGAGATAATTGAAAAATAATTTTAACAATTATGTGACACTGGTTTGACCTCAATACTTATGGCTAATTGCTGAGGTAATCAATTTGCTTTAGGGTGGACTGTTCACAACATTAACGTAAGGGATATACATGTCTAATTTAACACTCACTGCTGCTATCGATAGTTTTTATCCGCCACACCGAACGTTAATGGGCCCGGGGCCTTCAGACATTTCTCCTCAAGTTTTACAGGCCTTAAGCCGTCCAACCATTGGTCACCTCGACCCGCTATTTATTGCGATGATGGATGAGCTTAAACAACTTCTTAAGTATGCATTCCAAACAGAGAATGAATTTACGATTGCTGTTTCTGCTCCAGGCAGTGCGGGCATGGAAACCTGTTTTGTTAATTTGATTGAGCCTGGTGAAAAGGTCATTGTTTGTCGTAACGGTGTTTTTGGTGAGCGTATGCGCGAGAATGTTGTTCGCTGCGGTGGTGAAGCGATCCTTGTTGATGACGAGTGGGGTAAGCCCGTTTCAGTTGAAAAGGTAGAAAAGGCATTGGCTGAAAACCCCGATGCTGTTGCTGTCGCATTTGTGCATGCCGAGACGTCTACTGGCGCGTTATCGGATGCTCAAGCTATTTCCGCAGTCGCTCGCCAGTTTGATGCATTGTCGATTGTGGATGCGGTGACATCATTAGGTGGTGTGCCATTGTTGGTTGATGAATGGCAACTCGATGCGGTTTATTCAGGCAGTCAGAAGTGTCTGTCTTGTGTACCTGGTTTATCTCCCGTGACGTTCTCTCAACGTGCTGTCGATAAAATGAAAGCACGTCAAGCTCCCGTACAAAGCTGGTTCTTGGATCAGAGCTTGGTATTAGGTTATTGGAGTGGAGAAGGTAAGCGTAGCTATCACCACACTGCGCCTGTGAACAGCCTATATGCTCTGCATGAGTCGTTGGTTTTATTGAAAAATGAAGGCCTGGATAATGCGTGGTCACGTCACCATGCGATGCACCAAGAGCTTAAAGAAGGCGTAGAAGCACTAGGATTAAAGTTTGTGGTTGATGAAGAGAGTCGCCTACCTCAATTGAATGCGCTTTACTTCCCTGAAGGGATTGATGAAGCCAAAATAAGAACGCAGCTGTTAGAAGAATATAATCTTGAAATCGGTGCAGGCCTTGGCTCTTTAGCTGGGAAGGCTTGGCGTATTGGTTTAATGGGTTATGGCGCTCGAAAAGAGAATGTAGCCTTATGCTTAAAAGCGTTGCAAGACGTTCTAAAATAGTAGCTATAAGCTGAAGTTCAAAAGAAAAGCGCACGAGAGATCGTGCGCTTTTTTGTGCCTAACCGAAAGGTCAGAAATGGTGCTTTAGTTCCGAGATCTAAACATCACTCAGCAGACGACAGGTTATCTTCTTCTTGTGATACTCTTTTATACTGAATCTTGGAAAAGTCTCGATTTGGGAACAAGAAGCTCGCTTCACTGCGAATTTGTTCTGCCTTGCTGTGATCACCTAATCCTTGATACGCGAGAATCAGGTTGCTGTAGAAAGCAGGCCTTGGCTTACTCTTTATGATCTCTAACGACCAATCTATATAAGGCTGGATCAGGCTAGGATCGGCTTTGTAGAGGCCGATATTTAGATAGGTACTGTACACGTCCCAATCATAGCGATCTTTCCATACTACGGGGTTCGTTACCTGCTTAAGAATGTCCGGGTTTTTCGGCTTAGACATTTCAAATTTAGTGAGTACATAATTGGTGTGTAAGGCACTCAGCATGTAAAAACTCACCAAGATAGGAACGACTAAGCTCGACACTCTGAATAGGGTTTTACTGACGATACTAAACGGCTGCTGATAGTGGCGAGAAGTCCGTTGATCGACCCAGTAAATCAAAATGATAAAGGTTATCCAGTGAATCGCCGAGTGGTAAAAAGGATACTCAAGCTGAGAATGTAAGAGTATTGGTATGAACAGCGCAAGTAGTGCTAGACGTGTTCCTTTCGCTGAGTTAGCTATGCGTGACATCACCAACACCGCAGCAATCAAGATCCCGATGATTGGTACTATTCCGCCCTCAACCCCCCAAAACAGGAACTCATTGTGTGGGTGATCCATTGAAGGAAGGCCGGGATGATAATTTGGGTTGAGTTGATGCTGGCGAGCTGTGTATAGCGTGTACTCGGATTCGAATTTCCCGTAGCCATACCCTGTAAATGGCTTTTCGATCATCATATCGAGCGCTTGTGGAAAGGTATAAGCTCGTGGACTTTCTAAGTTCGTCCTTTTACTTGCGAGGCTATCAGTTGCACTAAGGCTGATTACCGAAAAAGCAACCACGATACCGACTAGCACTGATGCGCACCATCCGTAGAAGCGTTTCTTGGTCGAGAATTTGTATAGATAAGGCAGAATACAGGCAAACCCAATGACGGCAGCCAACCACCCGGTACGTGATGCGATGATGATCAGCAAAGGTACGGTTAAGGCTGGTGTTAAATAAAGTAGAAGCGACTCGCTAATTTGGTGATTATATTTAGTTGGTTGTCTTGCTAAAAGATAAGCAGACAGCGCAAAACCAGTAGCAAGAAAGCTTGCCATTACATTGGGTTGTTGGAATATCCCATATGGTCGGTTTGCAGCAGTGTTGTAGCCAAATAGGTTGCCAGGTTCTAATAGGAAATATTGCACATAGCCAAATAGTGCCTGTATGACAACAGCAAGCACAATGAACCACAACATGCGCTGCTTGTGCTTATTGCTGAACTTAAATTGTTGCAGCACGACGAATAATGTAAAGCCCGCCCACAATCCAAGTAAGCGCCCTGACGCTCCTTGAGGAGCGGCGTTGCTGTATAAAATCGGCAGTGTGAGTATGATGCAGCTTATCAACAAGCCAATCGTTAATTTGGAATACTTGAGTACTCGGTTAGTAGCAAGTTGGTAGAAGCCAATCGCCAGCGTAAAGCTAAGGGCTAACCAAGTGGTTGGATTAAAGGATAAAGTAAGGCCTGAGCCTCCTGGGTTAGGCATGAAAAAATGCATGGCTAATAAGAATACAACAGCTAGAGAGGCCAGAAATGCTTTATTGAGTGGTAGCTTAGTTACCTGATTTTCTAGTTGGGTACCGCTAGTGTGTATTGTTGCCATAAATCCCTAACCTTATAAAAACAGAGCTTGTTCCTTCTGAAACAAGCTCTGTTACTTTAACATTTTTCTGTCTGCTCGCAGGACGCTATTTTACACCTACTTCAAATTTAACATAGGTTTAAGGAAGCGAGCCGTATGCGAACCTTCGACTAACGCCACATCTTCAGGTGTACCTTCTGCAACAATCTCACCACCACCTTGACCACCTTCTGGACCAAGGTCTAAGATCCAGTCTGCTGTTTTGACGACATCGAGGTTGTGCTCAATCACCACTACTGTATTACCGTGATCACGCAGCCTATGTAATACCGTCAATAGCTGCTGAATATCGTGGAAATGAAGACCTGTTGTTGGTTCATCAAGAATGTATAAGGTTTTTCCCGTGTCTCGTTTAGACAATTCACGCGCTAATTTAACGCGTTGCGCCTCACCACCAGATAAGGTCGTCGCTGCTTGTCCTAGACGAATGTAGGAAAGGCCAACATCCATCAATGTTTGCAGCTTACGAGCGATAACAGGAACAGGGTTGAAGTATTCACGAGCATCTTCCACTGTCATCTCTAGAACTTCGTCAATGGTTTTGCCTTTGTAGCGAACTTCTAAAGTTTCACGGTTATAACGCTTACCTTTACACACATCACACGGCACATACACATCTGGCAAGAAGTGCATCTCTACTTTGATGACACCGTCTCCCTGACACGCTTCACAGCGACCACCACGAACGTTAAAACTGAATCGACCTGGCTTGTAGCCACGAGATCGTGATTCTTGGGTACCTGCAAATAACTCACGAATTGGCGTGAAAATACCAGTGTAGGTTGCAGGGTTTGATCTTGGTGTGCGACCGATAGGGCTTTGGTCAATATCGATCACTTTGTCGAAATGCTCTAAGCCTTTTATCTTTTTGTGCTTTGCCGGAACTGCAGTTGTTGCACCGTTTAATTGAGTGTGGGCAACTTTAAAGAAGGTGTCATTGATTAGTGTAGATTTACCTGACCCCGATACCCCCGTAATACAGCTGAACAAGCCTACAGGGATCGTCGCAGTGACATTCTTTAGGTTGTTCCCCGTTGCGCCAACGATCTCGACGACCTTTTTCTTGTCGATAGGCGTTCTTTGTTTTGGTATCGCAATTTCTTTGGCGCCGCTCAGGTATTGCCCAGTTAAAGAATTCGGGTTTTCGATGATGTCTTGCATGGTGCCTTCTGCGACCACGTGTCCACCATGCACACCCGCACCTGGGCCGATATCGATAACATGGTCAGCACAACGGATTGCGTCTTCATCATGTTCAACAACAAGCACGGTATTTCCTAGATCTCTGAGGTGAACCAAAGTTTGCAGTAGACGTTCATTATCACGCTGGTGGAGGCCAATTGATGGTTCATCGAGTACATACATAACACCCACTAAACCAGCACCAATTTGACTTGCGAGACGAATCCGTTGCGCTTCACCACCAGACAGTGTCTCAGCACTGCGTGATAGGTTCAGGTAATTCAAACCAACGTTCACTAAGAAATGCAGACGATCATTGATCTCTTTCATTACTTTATCAGCGATCTGACCACGCTGACCGCTGAGCGATAAGTTTTGGAAAAACTCTAGTGCATCAGCAATGCTGAGCTGAACGATTTCTGGCAGTGTGGTATCACCAATGAAAACATTGCGAGCTTCTAATCTCAGGCGAGTGCCATCACAGCTAGAACACGATTTCGTTGATATGTACTTGGCAAGGTCTTCACGTACCGCGCTAGATTCAGTATCACGGTACCGGCGCTCTAAGGTATTTAATATTCCCTCGAATGGATGACGCTTAACTCGAATATCACCTCGGTCATTGATGTACTTGAATTCCACTTCAGTACGCCCTGATCCTTTAAGAATGATCTCTTGAGTCTTTTTAGGAAGAGAGTTGAATGGCACATACAGATCAAAACCATAATGGTCTGATAGCGACGTTAGCATCTGAAAATAGTAATAATTCTTCTGATCCCAGCCTTTTATTGCACCTTCTGCAATGCTTAGGTTCTCATCTAAAATCACTCGACTTGGATCAAAATATTGTTGAACACCAAGTCCATCACACGTACCACATGCACCAGCAGGGTTGTTAAATGAGAATAGGCGCGGCTCAAGTTCCTGCATGCTGTAGCCACACTTTGGACAAGCAAAGTTAGCTGAGAACACGATCTCTTCTTGTTCTTTATCATCCATCCAACCTACAACAGCGATACCACCAGAGAGTTCTAATGTGGTTTCAAACGATTCAGCCAGGCGTTGTTGAAGATCAGGACGAACCTTGAATCTGTCTACCACGACTTCAATGGTGTGCTTCTTGTGCAGTTCCAATGTGGGTGGATCGGACAAATCACAGGTCTCACCATCAATACGGGCACGAATAAAGCCTTGAGCCGCTAGGTTCTCAAGCGTTTTAACGTGCTCACCTTTACGTTCTTTGACTATTGGAGCCAACAGCATCATCTTTGAACCAGCCGGTAGCTCTAAGACTTTATCGACCATTTGGCTGATGGTTTGTGCTGCAAGAGGGGTATTGTGATCAGGACAGCGCGGCTCACCAACTCGCGCGTACAGTAATCTAAGATAGTCATAGACTTCAGTAATAGTACCGACGGTTGAGCGAGGGTTATGTGAAGTCGATTTTTGTTCTATGGAGATGGCTGGAGATAAACCTTCGATGTGGTCGACATCGGGTTTTTCCATGAGAGATAGAAATTGACGAGCGTAGGCCGACAAAGACTCAACATAACGACGTTGACCTTCTGCGTAGAGGGTATCAAACGCAAGTGACGACTTTCCTGAACCTGATAATCCAGTGATAACCGTCAGCTTATCACGAGGTATGGTTAGGTTAATGTCTTTGAGGTTATGCGTACGAGCGCCTCTAATTTCTATTTTATCCATCTCAACAGACCATGTAATTTTAAGTGGCTAAAGTATTACATAGAGTGAGATTTGTGCAAAGTTTTACTGGATAAAAAAACAGTAATAAAAAAGGGCGACTCTTTTGAGTCACCCTTGGAATCATTTAATGTGCTGTTAAACAAATCAATAGCTAAACAGCGAGTAAGCCAAAATTAGCGATTAAGCTTCTTTTGTGGTTGAGTGCTTACCTAGCTCGATTTGTTGTTGATCTTTTTTATATAGGTTTTCAAAGCAGTAATTTGTTGCTTCGATGTAGCCTTCAACACTACCGCAGTCAAAACGTTGGCCTTTAAATTTGTAAGCCAATACACAGCCTGCTTTTGCTTGTTTCAGCAATGCATCAGTGATCTGGATCTCACCGCCTTTGCCTGGTTCAGTCTGCTCGATAAGCTCAAAGATATCTGGGGTCAGGATATAACGGCCAATGATCGCTAGGTTGCTTGGAGCAGTGCCTGGCTCTGGCTTTTCTACCATGTCATCGACACGGAACAGGTCATCTTTGATCATCTCGCCAGAGATAACACCGTATTTGTGAGTCTCTTCTTCAGGAACTTCTTGTACTGCCACAATTGAACAGCGGAATTGCTTGTATAATGCAACCATTTGAGTCAGTACACCTTGCTGTTCGTTCACACAAAGGTCATCAGCAAGCACAACCGCGAACGGTTCATCACCCACAAGCTCACGCCCCGTCAAGATAGCATGACCTAGACCTTTCATTTCGCGTTGACGAATGTAGGTGAAGTTTGCTGCTTCAATCGTCTCACGAATATTGATTAGCAAGTCTTCTTTATTGGTACCGCTAATTTGGTGCTCAAGCTCGTAGTTCTTATCAAAGTGATCCATCAATGAGTGCTTACCACGGCCTGTAACAATGCACATACCATCCATACCTGCTTCGATGGCTTCTTCAACGCCGTATTCAATCAGAGGTTTGTTCACAACAGGCATCATTTCTTTAGGCATTGATTTAGTTGCTGGTAGGAAGCGTGTACCGTAGCCAGCTGCCGGGAAAAGGCACTTTTTGATCATGATAAGACCCTTTATCTATAATAATTATTGATTCAACTGATTTGTTGATATTTCTGAGGGCAACTCTAGCATATGTTATGTCGAAAATTCAGCAACAATACCTATGATTACTCGAGCTTCCCTCATTATTATTGTCAGATTAGAGGCGAAGCGGTTATGCAAGCAAGTTTTGGTTTGCCCATGCAATAGCTTGGACTCTATTTTTCACCGCTAACTTACGGAATATTTGATAGAGGTGGGATTTGACCGTGAATTCGCTAATGAAAAGGTCATCGGCTATTTGAGTATTTGATGATCCTGATTGAAGGCAGCGAATGACTTGGATTTCACGAATAGTTAAATCAACATTGGTTGGGGTCGTATTGGTATTGACCATGTTACGATAATAAAACAGAAGTTGATTAGTCACCTTCCTTGGTAACCAATTATCACCATCGATCACTTCTTGAAGACCACGAGCAATCTTGTCCTTTTGATCTGTGTTGTAAAAGAGTCCTTTTAATACCCCATAGGTCAGCAGTTCTGAGGTAGGAAGTTGCAGAGGAACATTGAATAAAATTATCTCATGATTCTTCCACATCACGGGTAGGTTAGGACAAATAGCCAATAGCTGTGGTACCTCTTTGTAATCAACGAGTAAGATGCGATTGCTCTGCTTTCTATCAACTAGCATC
>NZ_JBFRLX010000060.1:0-12658 GCF_041470165.1 Vibrio sp. 10N.286.46.A8 | reverse complement strand
GGTACCGATAACCGATACCTTCTTCCTTTGTCTGCCGTTGCAGGTGCCGCGTTACTGGTGTTTGCTGATATTTGTGCAAGAACTTTATTAGATTCAGCAGAGCTGCCTTTGGGTGTGATGACCACCAGTATCGGTGCGCCTATCTTCATTTGGATGTTAATTAAAAATCATGATTCAAATTAAGAGCCTGAGCGTCGGCGCTCGTTTATTACCGTTATCATTTGAGCTCAAGCAAGGGCAGGTGACTCATGTCATCGGTCCTAATGGCAGTGGTAAAAGTACCTTACTCGAAGCGATATCTGGCGTTGGTGATGGCTACAAAGGGGATATAAAGCTCGACGGGCAGGATTTGTCTGAACTGTCTCTACAAGATTTATCATTGCATCGTGCTTATCTTTGTCAAAGTGCAAGACCTGCCTTCAACTTGGAAGTGTTTCAATACCTTGCGTTGTCACTGCCAAGTTCATCGCACGGCCTTGATACTGAAATCAACACGGCTTTGGAAGAGATAAGCCAGATGTTGGACATCACAGACAAACTTCATCGTTCAATTCAGACACTGTCTGGCGGTGAATGGCAACGCGTTCGTTTGGCGGGAATGTGCCTGCAAATTTGGCCGACGCTTAATCCTTACGCAAAGCTCCTGATCCTCGACGAACCTGCAGCGCCGTTAGATATTGCTCAAGAAGCGTTGCTGTATAAGCTTATCGAACGAGTGGCTGAGAAGGGCATTGCGGTTATTATGGCTAACCACGACCTGAACCGAACCTTGAGGCATGCCGACCAAGTACTGCTGCTCGAAAAGGGCGTACTACAAGCATCAGGCAGTGCAGAGCAAGTGCTTGTGCCTGAACAGCTAGAATCCGTATTTAATACGCAAGTAAAAAGCATCTCGGTCGACAATCAAACTTACCTATTGTTTGGTTAACTTAGGCTCATCAATACAAGGCAATCTATATGTTTAGATATATTCAACGACGACGAATCAAGAAAGTAATCAAATCACTTTCTGCAAAGTTGGTGAAAGCGTACGGAAGCAGTGACTTTTTCTCTATTGGGCAAGTAGAAACGAGTTCATGTGAACTGAGTAAGCGCCAACAACTGGTTGCCTTAGCATTGTTTGCTGATCCACAAGACCTTGCTGCTGAAATTGCTCCAGCCATTCAACTGCTGCGTAATGATGTGTCTAATGACTTCTTCGGTGGTGAGGAATATAACGCGCGTGATGTACTTAATTTGTTGGGCGGTGGCGGTTGGAAGGGCGGTCGTATGGACGATGATATGTCGAATCGATTTGGCATGAATAGCCGCTATTAGTTTAGCTCGTTCAAATTAACGTTAATGATTTATCGATTTATAAACGTATACGCTCAGTAGCTTAGCGACTTTGCAACAGTCTCAACAAAGTAATAATGATGATCAAAAGCACTAAATATCATTATTTATGCGAGCGTTTCACTCGAATTGATTCAATAAAAAAATACCTTCCTAGCGATCTATTTTCTTAGGGAATGCGTAATTTTTGTCGGTAAAAATCGATAATTCGAAGCGATATCATCTATCTCTAACGCATTTCTTTGAGTTGTGTGACTCCGATTCCTTTCAAAATAAATCCTACTTTTATTGATAGTTATGACGTATATATTTTCCGTGTTCTTTAAGTCAGAAACTATAAACCCTCGAACTGCAATCTTGATTAGTAAATGTCCAATCAAGATTGCAATGGGGTAAAATAATAGAGAGTGGGAAAGTGACAACTATAAATAATAATATTTTAAAAATAGCAGTAAGTGTGGCTATGCTATCGAGTGTGCCGTCGGTGGCAAATGCTCATGGCTGGTCTGAATTTCCAAGTGCACGTCAGAACACGTGTTACGAGCAAGGCGGGGTTTGGTCAGGTACGCCACCAAATGCAGCATGTGCTCAAGCAAAAGAGATTTCTGGGTCATACCCGTTCGTTCAACGCAACGAGTATGCGAAAAATATCAAAGATTTCAACAACATCAATGCAGTGAAAGCGGCGATTCCAGACGGCACTTTGTGTTATGCCAATGATTCGCAAAAGCGTGGTATGGGCGCACCTCATACAGGTTGGACTCGCACCGAGCTAAGCACTGGTACATTTGAATATGTATTCAATGCGACTGCACCACACAACCCGTCATTCTGGGAGTTCTACCTAACCAAACCAAACGCCGACCTGAGCAAAGGCCTAGCGTGGGGTGATTTAGATCTTATCCAAGAAGTTGGGAATGTTCCTGTAAGTGGTGGCAAATACCGTATCAACGTAACGATTCCTTCAGACCGCTCTGGCGACGCAATTCTATATGTACGTTGGCAACGTGACGATGCAGCAGGTGAAGGCTTCTACAACTGTTCAGACATTACTATCGCGGGGGGAACAACTCCTCCACCAGAGCCGGGTCCTGAGCCTGATCTAGTCCGTGGCGACCTGTTTGTTTCTGACCAGTTTGGTACGCCAGAAATTGGTGATACGGTTAAGTACGACATCATCAACAAGTACGGTGAAGTAGCGCGTAGCTTCGACATCGTTATCGACGCTTCAAACGTTAACGATTGGGCTCGCTTGTTGGCTTCAGAGATTAACGGCTGGCACGAAGAGTTTAAAGATGGCGCGATCTTCATTGGTGATTGGCACACTGAAATGCAGCACTACATGTACTTCCAAAACGATCCTTCACGTAACTTCTTCAACTCAAAAGATAGCCGTGCTTCTGGTCAGTTAACGCTGATTGATGGTGGCGACGGTGGTGTTGAACCATTGAAAGGCGACATCTACGAGCTAGTGAAGAGTGACAACGTAGTGAATGCTGGCGACAAAGTTGTGATTGCAACAAGCGAAGCGGCGACATTGACTCAAACTCAAGGCTCTTCAGTAAGCATTCAAAATAACGGCACGGCTTCTATCGTAGTTGATACCACTGGCATCACTGCAAACGAAACTCTATCGTTTATGGCTAGCTCGATTGAAAGCGACAGTGTTGAAACCTTCACTTTTGAAGTAATTGCTGATGACGGTGGCGTAACACCAGACCCAGATCCAACGCCGGATCCAGGTCCGACTCCTGACCCAGACAATGGCACTTGGGACTCTTCAGCGACTTACCTAGGCGGTGAAGTAGTAACGTACTCGAACCAGTCTTGGAAAGCACAGTGGTGGATTCAAGGTGGTACAAACCCTAAAGCGACCTACGAAAATGATCAATGGGGCGTGTGGCGCCCAGCTAACTAGTCAGCTAGTCAAACTAAGTAACTAAATAAATAAGACACCACACTCTATTGATGAGTGTGGTGTCTTTTCTTGTGGGAGAGATAAACAAGTCGACCGTGAAGGTAATTGGGTTTAGGGTAGGGCTTTGTTATACCTGAATGTCCGAGTGCTTCGAATATCCACGGTTTAGTAATCTTTTACACATTAGATAGAAAAGACTTTTTGATGAAAAAATCTCAGATACTCGCCAATACAATCAAGAATCAGATAGAACAAAACATCTGGCTTAGTGGTGAGAAAATTCCATCGATTAGAGACGCGTGTAAACGTTATAAACTCAGTATCGAGACGGTACTTCAGGCGTATCAACAGCTTGAAGACCAAGGCTATGTGCGCTCGAAGCCTAAATCTGGCTATTTCGTGTTACCGCGCAGAAATGTGTTCACCTCAGAACTCGCACAACAAAAAGCCATCAAGCCGTATCCCGTTAAGATCAGCGACCTGCTTTACGATGTACTTCAACGAGCCAAAGACCCTAGTATCATTCCACTCAGCTCGGCATTTCCAGACCCTGCCTTGTTTCCGCATCAAGCGTTGTCGCGCAGTTTAGCCAATGCCAGTCGTCAAATGCCCGATAACAGCATGCTTACTAATCTGCCACCGGGCAGTGAAACATTACGCAGGCAAATCGCTCAGCGCTATCAAACTGGTGGGCTAGATGTATTGCCCGACGATATTGTGATCACGTCAGGGGCAATGGAAGCACTTAACTTATGCCTGCAATCCTGTACCGAGCCGGGTGACTTAGTCGCGATAGAGTACCCTGCGTTTTACGGTGTGTTACAGACTATTGAAAGGCTTAATCTTACCGCTGTTGAGATCCCGACCGACTCTGAAACCGGTATCGATTTAGATGTGTTGGAATCGGTTTTCGCTTCAATGAACATCAAAGCGTGCTGGTTCATGACAGAATCGCAAAACCCAGTGGGTTATTCGATGAGTGATGGAAACAAGCTGCGGTTGGCCGATTTGGTGAATCAACATAAGATCCCGATGATCGAAGACGATGTGTATCGAGAACTTCATGTCGGCAACCAAAGCTCATTGCCTGCTAAAGCCTATGACACCGGCGAGCAAATCATGCTGTGCGGTTCGTTTTCCAAATCATTGTCGCCCGGCTTTCGAATCGGTTGGGTAGTTGCAAGGAAACAAGCGTTAAAGATTCAGAGATTGCAGCACCTTTCGACGCTCTCAAGCAGTATTCCTATCCAACTTGGACTGTCTCATTACCTGACGTTTTATAGTTATGACAACCATCTTAAAAAACTTCGCAAGCTTTTGAATGAAAGGAAGAAGGCGCATATTGCATTGTTAGAATCTAGCTTACCTTCAAGTGCGATGGTGCATAAAAGCCAAGGTGGTTACTTCCTTTGGATAGAGTTGCCTCATTCTGTTTGTGTTGAGAAGCTTTATGAGCAAGCACTTGAACACAACATCTCTGTCGCGCCGGGAATTATATTCAGCAGCGACAAAAAGTTCTCTCATCACATCCGTCTCAACTGCTCGTACGCTTGCGACGACAAAATAGCAGAAGCCATTCGTACACTAGGTAGTTTGATTCAGACCATGGAATCACAAGCTTAAGTCGTTAGTCGATCCTCGACTATGTTTACTTGAAATCTAGCTTGTCACTCGTCGGATAATTCAACCTGTTCTGTTTTTTAACATTCAATCTGTTCTAGTTTGGTTTGTTCAAACTGTGCTGAAATACGCTCCAATTCTTAATATGAAATCCATCATTATGATGTTTGGAGCTTAAATGTTTGATGTAGTTGAATTGTCGCGTTTACAGTTTGCGCTAACCGCTATGTTTCACTTTCTCTTTGTGCCGTTAACTATTGGTATGTCTTGCTTATTGGCGATCATGGAGTCGATCTATGTGCTTACCGGTAAGCAAATCTATCAGGACATGACTCGCTTTTGGGGCAAACTTTTTGGTATTAACTTCGCCTTAGGTGTCACGACCGGATTAACCATGGAGTTCCAGTTCGGCACCAACTGGTCTTATTATTCTCACTATGTCGGTGACATCTTTGGTGCTCCTCTTGCGATCGAAGCCCTTGTTGCATTCTTCCTAGAATCCACCTTTGTTGGACTGTTCTTCTTCGGTTGGGAAAGGCTGTCCAAACGCCAACACCTTGTCGTGACTTGGTTGGTGGCGTTGGGCTCTAGCTTCTCTGCGTTATGGATTCTGGTTGCTAACGGTTGGATGCAAAATCCGATTGGATCGGAGTTTAATTACCAAACCATGCGTATGGAAATGACCAGCTTCGCCGAAGTGGTGCTCAACCCAGTTGCTCAGGTTAAGTTCTTACACACAGTCGCTTCAGCTTATACCTGCGGTGCGATGTTTATCCTTGGCGTGAGTTCATACTACTTGCTGAAAGGTCGAGATATTGCCTTTGCCAAGCGTTCTTTCGCTGTAGCGGCATCTTTTGGTATCGCATCGATTATCTCCGTAATCGTACTTGGCGATGAATCTGGTTATGAACTGGGTGACGTCCAAAGAGTGAAACTTGCGGCGATTGAAGCTGAATGGCACACCGAACCGGCACCTGCGGCGTTTACTTTGTTTGGATTACCAAATCAAGAAGAAGGCAAAACCGACTTTGCTGTGAAAATTCCCTATGTGATGGGGATTATTGCAACGCGATCTTTGGACGAGCAAGTGACAGGGCTTCATGACTTGCGTGACCAACATTTAGTGCGTATTCGAAACGGTATTATTGCTTATGAATTGCTAGAGCGTTTGCGATCTGGCGATACCTCTTATGAGACAGAACAAGCATTCGATCAAACCAAGCACGATCTCGGCTATGGCTTATTACTTAAGCGTTACACCGATACCATAACCGATGCGACTGAACAGCAAATCCAACAAGCGGCAGATGATTCCATTCCAACCGTGTGGCCATTGTTCTGGTCATTCAGAATCATGGTGGGTTGTGGCTTCATTATGTTGTTTGTTTTTGGCGCGGCTTTCTTACAAACCTACCGTAAAAACATTACTCAAAAGCCTTGGTTATTGAAGGTAGCACTTTGGTCAATTCCATTACCTTGGGTGGCAATCGAAGCAGGTTGGTTTGTTGCTGAGTATGGTCGTCAACCATGGGCGGTCGGTGAAATTCTCCCTGTTGCGGTCGCGGCTTCTTCGCAAACCGTTGAAAACTTACTTACGTCTCTCGCGCTAATTATTGGCCTCTATACGGTCTTCATCATTGTTGAAAGTTACTTGATGATTACCGTAGCTAAAAAAGGCCCAAGCAGTTTGAAAACGGGGCGTTATCACTATGAACAAACAACAACATCACTTGAAGCCAAATTGGCACAACAAGTTCAACAATAAGGTGACTGACTCATGTTTGAATATGACACATTGCGTTTAATTTGGTGGGTGCTAATCGGTGTGTTGCTGATTGGTTTTATGATCACCGATGGCTTCGATATGGGAGTAGGAGCGTTGTTACCGTTTATCGGTAAAACCAACTCTGAAAGACGAGTGATGATTAACTCCATTGCACCCCATTGGGACGGCAACCAGGTGTGGTTAATTACCGCAGGTGGCGCTTTGTTTGCGGCTTGGCCGTTAGTGTATGCGACATCGTTTTCAAGCTTATATGTTGCGATGTACTTGGCGCTTATCTCATTGTGGCTGCGTCCTCTTGCACTTGAATACCGAGCCAAGATAGATAACAACCAATGGCGAAAAGTGTGTGATTTAGCGATTTCGTTTTCAGGCTTCTTTCCACCTATCTTGTTTGGTGTCGCGTTTGGCAATTTGATGCAAGGGCTTCCGTTCTCGCTCAATAGCTTGCTTATGGTTGAGTACCACGGATCGTTTGTTGATTTGCTTAATCCGTTTGCTCAGTTGTGTGGCTTCGTTGGATTATTGATGGCGTTGTTGCAAGGCAGTGCATGGCTGATGATGAAAACGACAGATGCGCTATACAACAAGGCAAGATTGGTTGCGCAGGCGAGCGCGATACTTGTGGCTAGTCTTATGGTGCTAGGTGGTTTAGCGATAAACAACATTGATGGTTATTTGATTGTCAGTGAGTTGAACCATAGCGCTGTTTCGAATCCATTAAACAAACAAGCGATAGCAGAAACTGGAGCTTGGTTAGCTAACTTCGAGATTTACCCTTGGATGTGGTTTGCGCCGATTGGCAGTGTGCTGATTCCGCTATTGGCGCTGATTAGCGCGAGGTTAAAATGGGATGCGCTGGCTTTCATCAGCTCAAGCCTTACTAATGCGTGCATTGTTTTAACGGCTGGCTTTTCGATGTTCCCATTCATTATTCCGTCGAGAGTTAACCCAAGCCATAGCTTAACTCTTTGGGATTCGACATCGAGCGAACTGACTTTGAACATTATGACGGGCGTAGCATTCGTGATGGTGCCAATCATCCTGTGTTATACCGCTTTTAGTTATCGCACCATGTTTGGACGACTCGATAATGAGTATGTCGAACGCAACGGCCATTCACTGTATTAAGGAGTTTTTCATGTGGTATTTTGTTTGGATATTAGGCTTATTCCTAGCCTCTGCATTCGCGGTGTTGAATGTAATCAGCCTAGAGAAAAGTGACTCAGAAACTGAGTTCTGATTGACGTTTGATTCATAAAAAGACCAGAAGCATGATGCTCTGGTCTTTTTTATGAGCCTTCCTAAAGCGTAAGGTTTGGTTCTTCCTTCGTGGTACAAGATGGTAAGACTTAAATCGAGTGAGCTGCATTCTTTTAAGTACACCTATATCTCAACTCTATATAAGATTTAATCAAAACAATTCCATCTAACCTATTGTTAAATATTTAGTATTTGATAGTGTGTCTAGGTGCACATTAAGGATGTGTTTCATATTTAGCGATGAAAATAGTAGGAGTTGCGATGAGTATTATAGTGAGACGGTCTGAACCGTCAGATGCAAAGGGAATCAAAGAAGTTTACGAATGCACTAATGCTTATACCGGTACGCTGCAACTCCCAAATCCATCTCTGGAAAGCTGGCAGAAACGAATCTCTAATATGCCCGACAACGTGTACTCGTATGTCGCGATGATCGACGATGAGATTGTCGGTAATTTGGGAATGGAAGTGTGTGTAAACCCGAGAAGGCGTCATGTTGCTTCATTCGGTATGGGTGTTAAAGACGATGTATTAGGCAACGGTGTCGGTAGCCAACTGCTCGCGACCGCAATCGACTTGTGTGATAACTGGATTAACATCAAACGACTGGAGCTAACGGTGTACACCGATAACGAAAGAGCGATCAGTCTCTACAAGAAATTCGGTTTTGTTATTGAAGGAGAGTCGGCTGGGTTCGCTTTCAGAAATGGCGAATATGTGGCGGCTTATCACATGGCACGACTGGTATAGTGTTCTGCTTCTAATACAAGGCTCCAATTACCACAGCTAGGGTTTTCTAATAGATAATAAAACGCCACGTTAAAATAACGTGGCGTTTTCGATTTCAGTCAACTGCGGCTTTAAAGTGCTTCAGTTGTAGCCTTACTTAAGCCGTTAGAGACTCAAGGTTCGCAGGGCGGTAATGTACTGATTTTAGTACTTTACCTTGGCGAACTGTCTTGCCGTCAGATACGAAATCTTCCGCACACTTAGCGATGATGTATTCACCTTTTTGAACCGCCATCAGCTTGATGTTTTGCTCAGCATAGAAAGCTTCAGTTTCTGCATATTCAGTTTCGTTGCGACATACTTTGCTCATGTTGCTTGAGTGTACTTCGTCCCAGCAAGGCAAGAAGTCAATTGAGCGGTTTTTAGAAACATTCAACAGTAGGTCGATCAGGTAGCTGATTGCTAGGTTGTCTTCAACCTTAGCTTGACCAAGGTGAACCAAGCGTCCCATCAAAACGTAAACGCTGTCTACAATAGCGTCCGCTTGTTCGATTTTTGAGTCAGCTTCTGCAAGTTCTGTTAGTTCTTCGATCGCTAGAGAGGTATGTAGCGTATCGCCTTTTTCGTCCATTGTTTCAGGAGCAGCAACAGGCAGATCAAAAGTACTGCGGAACTCTTCAATGTCGCGGTAAAGGTGATCGTAGATTTCTTGGCTTAGTTGAGAAAGGTTCATTTTCCTATCCATTCTGTTTCGTTAATGGGGTATTTTACCAAAGCTGGGAATAGGGTGCTAACGCAAAGTCGACTTTTATTCATTGGTTTAATGAGGTATCTTGCATAAAAACTAATTGATTAATATATAATTTACAGTAGGCCACACGTAATATTGCCAATCAGTTCTCCGTCGTAGGATCACAGTTATGCACCAAGCTAATGAAAGTGAAGTTGTTATACGTCGTTTGTATCAAATCACCAATGATTATCGAAAAGGGTTCGATATTCAGATCGCTCAGCTGCTTATCATGGGGCTTGAACGCTTCAACCTTGATATTGGTATCTTATCTAAAGTCGAGGGTAATACTTACTTAGTTGAACACTCTGTCACACCTGAAGGGGTTGAGCTCAATAGTGGCGATATCTTCGACTATAGTTCGACCTATTGTGAGATTACGTGCAAATCTGTTGGCCCTATTTGTATTGAGCATTGCGGTAAACATGATAAGTATGCGACACATCCTGCCTACCAATCTTTTGGGCTAGAGTCTTATATTGGTATCCCGATTTTCGTCAATGATGAGCTTTATGGCACCTTAAACTTTTCAAGCCCAGCTCCCTATCATCGCGAGTTTAAAGAGTTCGATATCGACGTTATGCGGTTAATGGCCTCATGGATCGAAGTGGAACTGGTTAGAAGACAGCAAGAACGAAAACTCAAAGAGCTGAATGAGAAGTTAGAGTACCAAGCTATGTACGATCCTCTGACCCATTTGCCAAATAGACGTTGCTTGTTCAAAACGTTGAATGCAGAAGTGGAGCAGTTAAAAGGCTCTCTAGGTAAAGGGACACTAGCCGTCGTAGACATCGATTTCTTTAAGGTCGTTAATGACACTTACGGTCACCAAATGGGTGACGTTGTTTTAAAGAAAGTGGCAAACGTTCTGCGCAATAATATTCAAGATGGAGAGTTTGTAGCTCGCTTTGGTGGTGAAGAGTTCATTCTTTGGTATCCAAATAGTACACCAAGTGGTGTTGAAGATAAGTTCATGACTCTTTTACAAGAAATGAAGAAAATCACGCTTGATAGAAAGCCAGTCACTATATCAATCGGTGCGTGTCATTTTGAGTTGAGTACAGGGGATACCAAAGGGGAAAGGATGTCGGCATTAGACTCGCTAATCAAAGTTGCCGATGAATGCCTGTACATTGCTAAACAAAATGGACGAGATCAGTTTATATCTCGCCCATATCATCAAGAACACTCAGACTCGTAAGTTGAAGCTGTCAGCTCTTAAAGCTCAAAGGTTAGTTCTTAACTGAATAGATAAGGGAACAACTTACGACGCTCTTCGGGTGTTAAAGATTCAACTCTCGCGATGTTGGTATCAGGAATCGCTTCAGGGTTGGGGTAGTGCTTCAACACTTTTTCCATACTCGCTTCACGAATCAAATGGTAAACCGGATACGGAGAGCGGTTAGTAAGATTTTCATCGTCTTCTGGATCCGCACCACCAAAGCAATAGTCTGGGTGGAAGGTTGCCACTTGATAAACGCCTTCCCAATCTTCTTGCTTGATCAAGGCCTCAATCCAATCAATGAACATGTTGTAGTCGAAGAAATCTTGCAGCATGTTAGGCACAACCACCAACGTCGTCTCTAATTCTGGGACTGGCGTGTTATCTAATTCTACAAAGTGCGTCATGATGTCTTCTAGTAACGCTTCTTCCGTTTTCGCTTCACTCACAAAGATCTTAATCTGTTTATTACGTTGTGGCTTAGCTGCAAATGGACACAGGTTTAGGCCAATAACGACATCGTCTAACCACTGTTTTACTTGGTCATGGATGGTTTGAAGATCTGAGCTTTGAGTGTTCGACATAACAGGTTCCGAAATGAAATTTTGCGTAGGATATCAGAACGGACGTTAATCAAAAGCAATAATTGAGTTACAACCTCAGTCGTACTTATGCTTGTGCGAGTTTAGAGGCTGACACTTGAAGTTGTTTTAACTGGTAGACCCAAGCAAATATCGCAACATAGAAGATAGAACCACCGGCGATAACACCATTCCAACCGAACAACTGCCAGCAATATAAGAGTAAGAAACCACCCAAGCTCCCGCCTATGTAATAGTGAACTAAGTAAAGTGCCGTTGCTGTCGCTTTCGCGCTCGGTGCTTTTTGACTTACCCAAGAATAGGCTAGGGTATGGGCGAAGAAAGCTCCGCCACTGATCAATAACAACCCAGCTAACATGAATGGGACTTTGTCGACGGCAGAAACCAACATACCAATTAAGCTGATACACACGCCGATCAATATACCGTTTAACGGGTCAAAACGAAGTGTCCATTTATTGGAAAGTTTAGAGGTTATCGTACCGGCTAAGTAACATAGGAATATCAGCGAAGCTAAACCAACGGGTACCGAGTGAGGTGCAGATACAAGCCTGAAGCCCATTACTGAGTACAAGTTAACGAACAGAGCAAAGTTAGCGCCACCAATCAACATCGCGAGCCACAAGGTACGGTTTCTTAAGTGCATCACAACCGAGCGGTTATGATGAAAGAACAACCCTTTCTGAGGTTTGAAGTTTTGTTGGTCAGGCAGACTATACGCAATATAGAGTGCGCCAAGCAAAGAGCCGACAACGAAAAACAGAACTGTTGCATGCCAGTCGAAATAGTCCGTAATCAAGCCACCCAATACACGACCGAAGATGCCACCTAATGAGTTAGCCGCAATATACCCACCAATCGCGATGGCGAATGCCTTAGGTGACAACTCTTCAACCATATAGGCAACAGCCACACCTGCAAATGCAGCGACTGCAATTCCCATGAATGCTCGAGCAATAACAAGCTGTAGTAGAGTAGTCGTGAACACCATGCTCAGTCCAATCAAAGGAATAGCGAACAGACTGAACAGAATGATGGGCTTTCGGCCAAAGGTTTCAGATGCGATTGCCCAAGGCACCAAACTGATGGAAAGCCCAAGTGTTGTCGCGGCAAACAGCCAGTTGATCTGAGTTTCCGATACTTGGAAGTGCTCGGCCATGTGCGGCAAGATTGGCTGAAAGAGATAAAGGTTACAGAAAATGATAAACGATCCAATCGCCAATGATTGGGTGATACGTTTGTATTGAGGGCTGCCTTTATCAAACATTTACGTTGTGCCTGCGCGAGTTAGTAAGCTATTTGTGAACAAGTTATCAGCACAATGGTGATTAAAGAAATATATTAAAAATATCACCTCTATATAATTAATATATCGACATGCTTGAATCAAAACCAC
>NZ_JBFRLX010000059.1:0-11527 GCF_041470165.1 Vibrio sp. 10N.286.46.A8 | reverse complement strand
GTATTGCAATAGAACCCATGACTTGCCCAGCTGATGCATTCAATAACCAGATCGGCTTATTGACACTTAGCCCGAACCAATCTCAAACCTTTACTTGGCAATGCCAAGCCAACTATCAACCCAACTAAGGCAAGCAAAGTAAGACAGCCGCTGAATGCGAAATCAGCCCCCAGAGAACGCATTGCTAACGAAACAACTGCAACGAAAGAACCAAACTAAAGAAGCAATAAAGGGCGCATAAAGCGCCCTTCTCTTTGTTAACCTAAAATTACCTCGATGGTGTGCTCACCAGAGGTAAACACTGGCGCTTTATTACCTGAAATCAGGTCACCATTTACCTTCATCTCTACCACACCTTTGCAGACGTTATTCGGGTTAGTGACATGAATATGGTATGTCGCACCACGGAACTGACGGCGGACTTTGAATTCAGGCCATTCTGCCGGAATACATGGGTCCACCAGCAAGCCATCCACTTCTGGGCGAACACCCAGAATCCATTGCGTACCCGCAACGTATGTCCAAGATGAAGTACCTGAAAGCCATGCATTTCGGCCTAAACCAAATTGCTTATGTTCATCACCCAAAATGTTTTGTGGGTAGCAGTAAGGCTCAGATTCGAAGGTATCGATGTCATCGTTCTTAGAAGCTGGGTTGATTTGACGGTAGTACTCATAAGCACGCTCACCGTTGCCCATTTTCGCTTCTGCGATCATCACCCAAGGGTTAGAGTGCAGGAAGATACCGCCATTCTCTTTTGCACCTGGTGGGTAAGTTGAAACACCACCTAGCTGCGGATCAAAGCCGTTGTAACCAGGAGTTGAAAGCTTAATGCCATTCGCGGTATTCAGCTTGTTGTAAACCGAATCTAGAGCTTGAGTTGCACGTTCTTGAGTCGCGAAACCAGAGATAACAGGCCAGCTTTGACCGTTAGTGTAGATCTGCCCTTGCTCGTTTTTATGAGAACCGATTGGCAAACCTTGCTCATCAAAGTAACGAACAAACCACTCGCCATCCCAACCGCACTCATTCACCGTACTCTGCATCTGTTGGTACTGATCTTTAAACTTAGCCGTCAGTTGCGCTTCGCCACGCAGCTCACACAAGTCCAACATGTCGAGCAGTGCTTTACCGTACATGTTCGCCACCATCATCGACTCAGCACCGGTTGGCAGGTTCACCGTGTCATTCCAGTCAGCGAAACCTAACAGCGGTAGGCCGTGCTCACCAGTATTGGTGTAGGTAAATTTAATCGCGCGGCACAGGTGGTTCCAAACCGTTCCAGTTTCAACTGGGTTGCCCGCTTTGTCTTTTTGATAGAACGGGATCTCTTTATTCAAGAAGTCTGCATTGCCCGTTTCTTTCACATATTGAGTGACCGCGTAGATGATCCACAGGTGATCATCACCGTAGTAATCCGGGCGATCTTCCTCTTCACGAGAGTCACCCGCGTTCGCTTCCATCGTTGATGGGAAGAACTGGTGCATCGCAGAACCGTTGGTGTTCTGAACAGACAACAGACGCTCAATGAACTCACGCGCCTCTTCCGGCATGTGTGTAATTACGCCTAAAGTATCTTGCGAAGAATCACGGAAACCGATGCCACGAGCGCCATAGCCAAGCTGGTACAGAGACAAGTAACGAGACCAGTTTTTGGTTGTGTGACACTGACGTGGGTTATGTACGTTCAGCATCGAGTTCATTGCCGGATCTGGCGTTTCAACCTGAACCGCTTGTAGGTAACCATCCCAATGTTCAGCCAGTTCAGCGAACGCAGAATCGACCACTTGATGGTCACGATATTTAGACAATAGAGGCAATGCTGCTTCTAGGCTCTGTTCTTGCGCGATTTGTACAATCGTACGTTCTGTTTGCTCTGGAGATAACCAACCTAGACGCAGGTTCAGTGCGCCAATGTTGTCGCCACGCAAACACTCGGTGTTGCCTAATTCATCATTGTTTAGTGCTTCTGGCGCTGCCCATGTACCGTAGCCCAAATTACCTAGGAACGATTGGCGATCACCATCAAAAGACGTCGCAGGGCGATCCGCTGTCATCAGGTTCACCGCGTAGTCACGCTTCATGAAAGCGTACTGCTCAAGCAAGGTGTGACCCGACTCTTGCTGATGCGCTTTCAGCGTCATGGTTTGTGGAACCCAGTCCGCATTGAGTAGCTGTTTAAGCGCATCGAAGTGTGTGAATTCATACACAGGTACCACATCAACATGCAGTGCTTTGTCTGAAATGTTGGTGACTTTGATGTCTTGTAGCAGTACTTGGTCAGCTTTTGGTACAAAGAACGTCGCTTCACAACGCACACCAAAGGCTTCTGCAATGATGGTGGTGTATGACAAACCGGTGTGGTTTTCGAACTTATCTAACGGCTTCAAGGTTGGCGTGTAGAAAGGTGAGAACACCTCTACGTTTCCCGCTTCGTCACGTACCTTGAGGTACATGGTCGAACCTTTAAAATCTGAGTTTGGCAGTTGAGCAATGTACTTAGTGATACGGTTAAGTGCAGGATCGCCCTTACACAACAGGACGCCACCGTTGCTATCTACAATGCCACCGAAATCTAATGTGCCGACATAGTTACACCATTTGATCGGTGTGCACGGCGTGGTTGCTACGTATTCTTTGTTTTTATCGTCAAAATATCCGAATTTCATCATCACTATCCCTAGCCCCTCCCAAATCAGGAGGAGCCAAAACAATTTGTCGTAAGTTGGTTGGTGTCAGCTCATGGCTGATTTAAATTGACTGGCTAGCTCGCTAGCGAGTTCTCACTCAGAGCATCAAACAAGTGGAAAGCATCCAAATCCAAGTAAAGCGTCAGATCTTTTACATCCACTTCAGCCGCTTGGGTTTCAACCATCAGCGGTTGACCGCCAATTTCTGTTTTCAGAAGAATGCTCGCGCCCAGTAATTCCTTGTCTTTGATTTTCACAGGGAATGGCAGCACGCGATCGTGGTCAACTTGCTCGGCACGTAGGTGAATGTCTGTTGGACGAACACCAAAATGCAGCGCTAGGTTCTTAGACGCCAGAGACTTAAAACGCTCAGGCAGTGGGATATGAACATCACCGATTTCAACGAAGTACTCGCCTTCTTTTTCAATCAGTTTTGCTTCCAACATGTTCATTGACGGGTTACCAATGAATTGCGCGACAAACTTGTTTGCAGGACGCTGGAACACCTCGGTTGGTGTACCAACTTGAGCAACATAACCGTCTTTTAGGATCACGATGCGATCCGCCAGTGTCATCGCTTCGATCTGATCGTGGGTTACGTAGATCGTGGTGGTTTTAAGTTCACGGTGTAGGTGTTTGATCTCTTCACGCATCACGCCACGAAGTTTTGCATCTAGGTTAGATAACGGCTCATCAAACAAGAAAACCTTCGGAGTACGAACCATTGCGCGGCCCATTGCTACACGCTGACGTTGACCACCAGAAAGCTCTTTTGGCTTACGGTTCAGTAGCGGGTCAAGCTCTAGCATTTTCGCCGCTTTTAGCACTTCTACGTCGATTTCTACTTTTGGCATACCCTTCAGTTTTAGCGCAAAGGCGATGTTCTCGTAAACGGTCATGTGCGGATACAGAGCGTAGCTTTGGAATACCATCGCCAAGTCACGGTCTTTCGCGTCGACTTTATTCATCAATTTACCGCCAACCACGATGTCACCCGAGCTGATACTTTCAAGGCCAGCAAGCATGCGTAGCGTTGTCGATTTACCACAGCCAGATGGACCAAGGAAAACCACGAACTCACCGTCTTCAACCGTAAAATCAAACTCTTTGACGACTTCAACATCACCGAATGATTTTTTGATGTTCTTAAATTCTACTTTAGCCATTATCTGTTCTCCTCAGCGCGCTCTAGCAGCATATTTCGGTACGCAATTGCGCTCTGTTTCAATGTTCTTTCTTGGGTGGTGTAGTCAACATGGACAATGCCAAAACGCTGGCAGTAGCCGAATGCCCACTCAAAGTTATCCATCAAGCTCCAAGCGAAGTAACCGTCGACTTTCACACCCGCTTCAACCGCGTTGTGAACCGCTTCGATATGACCTTGGAAATAGCGAACACGTTGGTCATCCATCACTTGTCCGTTAACACGCTCGTCGTTGCCTGCAGCACCGTTCTCTGTAATGTAGATAGGTGGCATATTTTCGTAACGAGCATCCAGTCTTACCAATAAATCAGTTAAACCTTGTGGGTTAATTTCCCAGCCGATGTAAGTGTGTTCTGCGTCAGTCTGTTTTACTGATTCAATGTCGCCGTTCTCATTGAAGCGAGCGACATTGCGTGTGTAGTAGTTGATACCGATGTAATCGACTGGTGCGCTGATGATGTCTAAATCGCCTTCTAGAATCATCGGCATGTTCATCGCTTGGCGCTCAACCACTAACTGTGGGTATTCGCCTTTCAATACTGGGTCGATGAACCAGTGGTAGTTCTCGGCTTCGCAGTAATCGGCTGCCGCTTGGTCTTGTGGCGTCAGCGGGTAAGCTGGCGTCGCGTTGAATACCACACCATGCTTAGCATGAGGGGCATTTTTACGAAGGATCGGCATAGCCAAACCGTGTGCCAGCATTAGGTGGTGAGATGCTAGGTAGCCTTCTTTTTCACCTTTGATACCTGGTGCATGTTCGCCCCAACGGTAGCCTAGGAATGCAGACACAAACGGTTCATTGAGCGTGGTGTACACGTCAATGTTGTCACCAAAGTATTTGCTCACCACTTCTGCGTATTCTGCGAATTTGTAAGACGTTTCGCGGTTTAACCAGCCACCCTTATCTTCAAGATATTGCGGTAGATCCCAGTGGTACAAAGTCACATACACTTTCATGCCACGAGCATGACACTCATCGATGATCTGACCGTAAAACTCTAGGCCTTGCTGGTTCACGACACCGTCTTGTGGCAGGATGCGCGGCCATGCAATAGAGAGACGGTAAGCATCAACGCCTAAGCCTTGAATCATCTCGATATCTTGTTGCCATAAGTGGTAGTGGTCACACGCCACATCACCACTGTCGCCGTTATCGACCTTGCCCGGCGTCTTACAGAAAGTGTCCCAGATAGACGGTGTACGACCGCCCTCTTCAACGCCGCCTTCAATTTGGTATGAAGATGTCGCGACACCGAATACAAATTCCTTACTGCGTAACTTTGAATCACTTGGAAGTTGATATTTATTCATTGTTATAACCCTTAAACCTAACCTTTGACTGCGCCGGACGTTAAACCACTGATCATCTGTTTCGATGCGAACAAGTAAGTAATCACGAGCGGTAAAATAGAAATTGTGGTACCTAGCATTACCGCGCCCCATGGCGTATTCGGAATACCTTGAACACTTCGAAGTGCTTGCGTAATAACATAGTTATCTGGGTTGTTTAGCACCACGAGAGGCTGCATGAACATGTTCCAGAAGAAAACGAACTGAACGATAGCCAATGTTGCGAGTGCAGGCTTCATCAGTGGCAGTACCACACTCCAGTACGTTCTGAACTCGCCTGCACCATCCAATTTCGCTGCTTCAAGTAGCTCTTTTGGAATCGATGCAATCACGTGCTGACGCATCAAAAAGATACCAAATGGTGTGGTGGTGAACGGTAGCCATACCGCCATGTGGTTATCCAACAAGCCTAAGAATTTCACGATCATGAAGTAAGGGATCAAGCTAAGCACAGGCGGAATCGCCATTGAGCCAACCAGCATGCCGAACAACACGTTCTTACCGCGGAACTTAAACACAGCAAACGCGTAGCCACCCATGCTACAAAACAGCAGCGAGATGGTGGTGCCTAAGAAAGCCACGTAAATCGAGTTAAACATCGCTTTCCAAAACGGCATGATTTCAAGCAATTTGGCGTAGTTAATCGCCAGGCTATCGCCAATCGCAAAGCTAATGCCTGTGCCGAAAATTTCAGAACGGTCACGCGTTGATAGCAGTGCCGACCATACAAATGGAAAGACTGTAATTAGCGCTGAAACAACCAGTAAGATACCTAGCATGACCATCAAGATCTTAGTCAGAATGAACATGCTGCGTTCGCTTGGCATCAGTCCACTTAGTGGTGAGGTATTTGTCTTAATTGATGTCGACATCTTAATGTTCCCCTAAGCCTTTCTTACCGAAGAGTAAAAATTGAACCAATGTACAAGTCGCGATGAGTGCAAACAGTAACCACGAGATAGCAGATGCTGTGCCCATTTCTAGCCATTCCCAACCCACTTTGTAGAGGTACATCGAGATAGTTAAACCAGATTGGCCAGTACCACCTGTACCACGTGTTAGTACGAACGGTTCTTCAAACATTTGCAGGTTACCGATGATGGTCATCGTGATAGCAAAGAAGATGAATGGACGAATCATTGGTAGTGAAATGTTCCAGAAGCGGCGGAAGGCATTGGCACCATCCATACGTGCAGCTTCTAAGATGTCTTTAGGAATCGTCATTAAACCCGTGGTGTAAAGGACGATGTTAAAACCGGTGTATTTCCAGAAAACCATGATTGCGATAGACGGCTTCACCATAGTGGCATCGTCTAACCAACGGATTGGTTGAAAATCGTTAACCCAAGCAAATGCCCAACCAAACAGCGTGCTATCGGCCAGAGCCATCAGCGTTTGGTTAATAATTCCTGAGTTAGGAGAGTACATATTGAAGAAAATCAGTGACGCTGCGACCGTTGATGTAATGAACGGTAGAAAGTACGCCGATGTTAGCCAGTGACGCATACGGTCACCCATTGAAACCAACATGTAAGCGACTGGAATAGCGACTAAATGCTGAGCCACGCCTGAAGTGATTGCTAGCCAAAGCGTGTTCTTCAATGAACGCCATAGCCATGGGTCCGTTAAAGCAATGTGATAGTTCTCAAAACCAACGAACTCCATCGCATCCATGCCTCTTACCGGGTTCCACTCGTGGAACGACAGGTAAACAGAGAACAACAGCGGGAAGATCCCAAATACAGAAAAAATGATCAGAAACGGCAGAAGAAATCCATACGGTGTAAGCGCTTTCAAATTTAGACGAGAAAAAAGGCTTTTGTCCGCAGGTTCTATCGTTGTGCTCGCTGTATGATTCATAGTAACGACCTCTTAAAAAGGAAGCGCGTTATCCACGCTTCCTCACTTACTTAAAGTAAAAACAAATTAAAGATTACGCGTGCGACGCTTGATTAGACGCTCTGCCTCTTTAAGCGCAGTCTTGATGTCCTTACCTTCATCAAGTACTTCCATCAATGCGTTCTCTAAGATAATAGAACGTGCAACGTGGTCGCCTTGTGCTGGAGAGACCGGTTTGATGTTTTGCGCCACTTCAGCAAAAATAAGACGGGCTTTTTGTCCGCCTAGGAACTCCATCTCTTCTTGGAAAAGCTCATCGTCATACGTTGTGATGTTCGCAGGGAAAGCGGCAATCGTTTCGAAGTGCTTAAGCTGTACTTCACGGTCAGTCGTCATGTATTCAATAAGCGCCCAAGCTTCATCTGGGTTGTCTGATTGAGTTGGAATTGAAAGGAATGAACCACCCCAGCTGCCGTAGATACCATCAGGTAGGTTTTCTACTGCCCACTTGCCTTTAGTTTCAGGTGCAATCCAGTTGTTTAGGTGACCAAGAAGCCAAGCGCCAGAAAGTTGAGTTGCAAATGTGCCGTTGCGGAAGCCTTCGTACCATTCGTTAGACCAAGCCAGAATACGGCCGTCTAAGCCTTTGTCGCGAATCTCTTTTGCTACTTCAAAAGCGTGAACAAAACGCTCTGATGTCACGACAGGGTTGCCATCTTTATCAAAGTACAGACCTTCACCTTCAGGAACCGTCGTGAAGATAATCGCTTGTGCCACGTCGGCTGCCGAAGCGATAAGTTGTACGTTTTGCTCTTTCAGTTTTTCACCAGCAGCGATGTATGAGTCCCAATCTTTGATTGCGTCTTCTACATTAATGCCTGCTTTTTCGAACACGTCAGTGCGGTAGTACATAACGCCAGGACCAAGGTCGACAGGGATGCCGTACATATCGCCATCAGCGCCTTTGCCCTGTGCCCATGCGTAAGGTGCGAATCGTTCTTCGTACTTATCTGCACCGTAGTTTTCAGACAAGTTAACTAGGCCGCCAGAGCCAACAAATGGACCAATTTTCTCAACGTCGACAACAATCACATCACCGGCACCAGAACCCGTTGCAAGGTTCGTTGTGAGTTTCGTGTGGTGGTCACCGTGGTTGTTCATAAGGTAATCAACTTTGATACCCGTTTCCTTTTCGAAATCAGGCAGTAATACCTTTAGGCTGCTATCGAAATCAGGGAAACCGTCGAAACGAATTTCTTTGTCTGCTGCATTTGCAGCTGTTGTACCTAATCCTAAAGCAACCGCGCATGAAAGCGCTAAGGTCTTAAATTTCATGTTCTATCCTTAATATTTTTATAGGGTAACTGGTAAATCCGATACCGAGTTTCTAGTGACCAACGTCGGCAGCAATTTAAAGTTCACGTCATGTTTTATTTTCTTTAGCTTCTGTAGAGTGAGCTGTACTGCTTCAACGCTCATCTCTTCAATAGGGAAATTAATGGTGGTCAAACTAGGGGTCAGATAGCGCGCGAAGATGGTGTTATCGAAGCCCACCAGTGATACATCTTTAGGAACAGACAGCCCCTCTTGATGCAACACCTCGAAGGCGCCAAATGCCATGTGGTCATTCGAAGCAAATACTGCTGTGAAATGACACTTACGATTAATCAGCTTCTTCATAGCACTGATGCCCGTCTCTTCAGTAAAGCCCGCTTCCGAGACTAAGGCTTCATCGTATGGCACACCCGCTTCTTCCAAGGCCTTTCGATACCCCTGCAAACGCCCCCTAGCATCTGCTTTATCTAAAGGCCCGGTAATACACGCAATATCTGTATGTCCCTTTTGCAAAAGATATTGAGTAGCGAGTAGCCCCCCGACTTCGTTATCAATATCAATGCAACTCATCGCCATTTCTGGGATGAAGCGGTTAATTAAAACCACAGGGGTCCCCTGTTCTTCCAATTCAATTAAATAATCATCACTGAGCAATTGAGTATGAAGAATCAAAGCATCAACACGACGCCCCAACAGAAACTCCACAGACTCACGTTGCCCTTGCTCAGTATTCGAACCCGCTGTAACCACAGCGTGATAACCAAAGCGGCGTAGGTTTTCTTCTATGCAATGCAAGATGCCTGAATAGAAAGAACCACCAAGTTCTGGAACAACAACGCCCACACTACCAGTACGACTTGACGCCAAAGCTTGAGCGATAGAATTCGGGCGATAACCCAGCTCCTTGATCGCTTTTTCAACCTTTAATTTCTTGTCATGACTGACTCTGCTAGTGCCATTAATAACTCTAGACACTGTCGCCTGAGACACACCTGCGTGTTCTGATACGTGTTTAATTGTCGCCACTCGAACCTCGATACTTCATTAGCTTGTAACCGCTTACAAAACGATTATTAAAGAAAGGCATCTTGGTTGAAGTGAGTGTCATCACACTAAAGTTGGAGGTAAAAAGGCCAGTTGTGGAAATCATGAAAGCGCTTACAGATTCGCTTCACGCCATGAAACTATTTCATGAGATTATTGTTTATATTATCAAGATGGCGTTCGATTAATTACTCGTCAGACCAAACAAGTACGCTAAAATCCATTTTTTGAAAGCGTCATTTCATGATAAATCCGCAGCTGACGGCAATATACACGGGGAAAGTGACCTTGTTCTTTCAATGGCCTTTCGAAATTGTATGAGAACATTCCATCTCATGAACACTCACATTAGTGCTTCGTTAACCCGACACAAAAATGCCCAGCAAAAAGCCGGGCATGGAATCATTAAGAACTCAAATAGATATCTAATCCTTATTCTCAGATGGCTTCGGTAACTTAAACTCTTGAGTCAGTGAGAATTGCTGTTGCGACATGATTTCTAATTGCTGACCGTGGGAAAAGAGTACCTGTGAACGCTGCGAGTTTTCTTCTGCCAATTCATGTATCTGGCTGATGCTTTGCGTCACTTGAGACGCAACAACTTGATGCTCTGTGGTCGCCGTTGCGATCTGATGGCTTCTTTGTTCGACTTCATTGAGCAAGCCATACACGGTCGATATGGATTGATTCACTTCACCCGTTTGTTCAACACATTTCGCCATATCTGCAACGCACTGATTGATTTGTTCAACAGCCAATTTAGAACTGTTTTGAAGCCGTTCAATTTTATGGTGAATCTCTTGCGTTGATGCATTGGTTTTTGCGGCTAACACTCTCACTTCGTCGGCGACCACAGAGAACCCTCGACCTTGCTCGCCAGCACGAGCAGCTTCAATGGCTGCGTTCAATGCCAACAAGTTAGTTTGTTCTGAAATACCGGAGATCACATCAAGAATAGAACCAATGCTGGCACTCTCTTTCTCAAGTTTGTCGATTGTGCTTGTTGATTCTGCCAACTTACTTTCCAAAACGCCCATTAGGTCAACATTCTTGCCCATGGTTTGTTGCCCTGCGCTTGAACTGGTGACAGCCGATGTCACCAGTGTCAGTGTTTGGTTGGCCGCTTGAGTTATTTCAGTCACGGAACATTCGATCTGTTCCATCGCCGTTGCCACCATTACGGTTTGATTGGTTTGGTCCAACATCGCCTCACGCAATGAACCACTGGTACTTTGATTCTCTAGAGACGCTTCTTTTAAATGCAGCGATGATTGGCGCATGTTTTCAATCACGTGTGTTAAGTGGCTGATCACCAAATTGACCTTGTCACTCACTAAACCAAATTCATTATTGGCTTGATATTGAACCTGAGAACTCAGGTCTTTGTTGGCGACTTGGTCTAACGCACCTTGTACCAGCTTGCTTGGCTTACGGATTCCTTTTGCGATATTAACGCCGATCAAAAGCGCAATCAGAACTGATGCAGTCGAAATAATTACCTGCATCAAAAGGGCTTGATTGGATGATTCCATCGACTCTTGATACAGGTTTGTTGCGGTGTGTTCGGCGTACGTAGAAAGTTCGTCGAAGTACCCTAGCTGCACATCAATCGCCTGTTCAATTTCAGCTCTTTGTTCAGATATCGACTCATGCAACTTAACGGTTTCCATGTGCGTAGACACTGAGCCTTGCGCTGAAAAGGCATGGGAAGCGAGCAGTGACAAAGACTGCTTGCTCCGTCGCACTAAAGCCGGATCCTGCGCCTCCAAATTGGTAACAGCCTCTTTAAATCGCTCGTGACGACTTTGTAGGCGACGCTCTACTCCACGAACTTCCGATGATGTTTGCAGTGAAAACGCCTCATTGGCTTCTGCCGCAATCAAGCTCAATTGAACCAGTAATGCTTCTACTGCTTTTTGCGTTGCATCTGAGCTCGCGCTCGCCAGTTGATTCACCAAGGTATTGTTGAGTTGGCCCACTACCGATTGAAATTGCGCCTGCTCCATCGAACCGAGGTCTTTAGTATCCAAATAAGAAACGTATAAGTTTAAGGTCTGGTCTATCT
>NZ_JBFRLX010000058.1:0-41425 GCF_041470165.1 Vibrio sp. 10N.286.46.A8 | reverse complement strand
GTATCGATAGAGAGGTTGCCCAAGGCGGTGAGTTAAGCAGTTGTTGCGTTGGCATACCCAATGATTTTGATATGTCGGTTAATAATTGTTTTTGTTGTTTGTTTAATACATCAGCGGTGGTCACTTTGGTCGTCGGATAAACGACACCCTCTGTCTTTCTTATATCCGTTTCGATAACTAAGCCATCACTGTTTTTTAGCGCGTCGGTGATTGCCGAAGGAAGTGGGTACATACTTTTATCCCCAACGTGCACAGAACCTAAGATAGTAAGCGTCAGATCATCCTTTTTGGCTTGCCAATAAAGAGGCTCGGCCGCAGCTTGTTTGGCTGAAAATGCGAGAACGAATAAAGTTACGTACAAAAATGTGCGCAAGGAAAGCTCCTATTAAAAGATATGAACTCGTTAAAATTGATTTTGACGGCGTTTTTTAACGGTTTTTTTTGAGAACGATGTCACGTTGTTTGTACGAAAAGTATAACAACACGAACAAACTCTTAAACCTTTCTCCCTACCAACAACACGATTTTATGAAATCCTTTAAAAAGATTGTGATTCAATTCTCAGTTTTTACGTCAAAATAAAAATGACGGAAGTGCCGTAGGTTGTAACTTTATGATTTTAATATAATTAATTTTATCAGTGTTTTTGAGATTTGAAGCCGATCACTTTATTAACCTGATTTAATTCACGGCAAAAAATAAGCCCATATAGTTTATCTAACTTTCGAAGCGCTCCACTTTGCTTCTGACTCAATTTTAAATTTATGGGTGAATACGATGTTGAAGAGAAACTTACTATCTGTAGCGGTACTGGCTGGTTTGACGGGTTGTGCTGTAACGCAAGCACCTGAGCAACAGGTGGTTGATGCACTGGCTGATAACCTTGATGTGCAATATGAAATTCTAACCAATCACGGTGCGAATGAAGGCATGGCTTGTCAGGACCTAGGTGCTGAGTGGGCGTCATGTAATAAAGTGAACATGACCCTGACCAATGACGGTGAAGCGATTGATTCGAAAGATTGGACTATCTACTTCCATAGTATTCGCCTTATTTTAGATGTTGATAACGAACAATTTAAAATCACTCGTGTAACGGGTGACCTACACAAACTAGAACCTACAGATAAGTTCGATGGTTTTGCCGCTGGTGAAGAAGTGATTCTTCCGTTAACGAGTGAGTACTGGCAACTGTTTGAAACTGACTTTATGCCGGGTGCATTCGTAACTGCGCCAAACGCAGAACCTAAGATGATTGCTTCATTGAATACTGAAGATGTCGCGTCGTTCGTAACAGGTTTGGAAGGAAACAACCTTAAGCGTACACCTGATGACAACAATGTCATGGCGACTGCGGTTACGCGTTTCGAAAAGAATGCGGATCTAGCAACGCAAGACGTTTCAACAACGCTTTTACCAACCCCAATGTCGGTAGAAGCGGGGGAAGGTTCAGTGAGTATTGCTGGTGGTATTGCCCTACCTAAAGAGGCATTCGATGCTGAGCAGTTCGCTGCAATTGAAGAACGTGCAGATGTGGTAAACGTAGATGTGAGTGGCGACCTACCTGTTAGTGTTGCCGTTGTTCCTACTCAGTTTACGGGTGATTTAGCAAAATCTGGCGCTTATGAACTAAGCATCTCGGAAGAGGGGATTGCGATTAAAGCGTTTGATAAAACAGGTGCTTTCTACGCAGTTCAGTCTATTTTTGGCCTAATAGACAGTCAGAACGCTGAATCACTACCACAACTGTCGATCAAAGATGCACCACGCTTTGATTACCGTGGTGTGATGGTGGATGTTGCTCGAAACTTTCACTCAAAAGATGCCATCCTAGCGACGCTAGATCAAATGGCTGCATACAAGATGAATAAACTTCACCTTCACTTAACTGATGATGAAGGTTGGCGTTTAGAAATCCCAGGTTTACCAGAGCTAACGGATGTAGGGTCTAATCGTTGTTTTGATTTGGAAGAGCAAAGCTGTTTACTGCCTCAGCTAGGTTCAGGTCCAACAACAGACAACTTTGGCTCTGGTTTCTTTAGTAAAGCGGATTACGTCGAGATCTTAAGCTACGCAAAAGCGCGCAGCATCGAAGTAATTCCAGAAATTGATATGCCAGCACACGCTCGTTCTGCTGTGGTATCAATGGAAGCGCGTTACACTCGCCTAATGGCGGAAGGCAAAGAAGCTGAAGCAAGTGAATATCGCTTGATGGATCCACAAGATACTTCAAACGTGACGACTATTCAGTTCTACGATAAGCACAGCTTCATCAACCCATGTATGGAATCATCGACTCGCTTTGTTGATAAAGTGATTACTGAAATTGCAGCAATGCACAATGAAGCGGGTATGCCGCTAACGACTTGGCACTTTGGTGGTGATGAAGCGAAAAACATCAAGCTAGGCGCAGGCTTTCAAGATGTTGATGCTCAAGACAAAGTTGCATGGAAAGGTAACATTGAGCTAGACAAGCAAGACAAGCCATTCCAACAGTCTCCACAATGTCAGTCTTTGATTGCTGATGGTTCAGTGAGTGATTTTGGTCACCTGCCTGGTTACTTTGCAAAAGAAGTATCAAAAATTGTTGCAGACAAAGGCATTCCTCACTTCCAAGCTTGGCAAGATGGCTTGAAGTATGTGGAAGAGGGTGAATCTGGCTTCGCTACTGAAACTACTCGCGTTAACTTCTGGGACGTTCTTTACTGGGGCGGCACTTCATCAGTGTACGACTGGTCAGCGAAAGGTTATGACGTGATTGTCTCTAACCCAGATTACGTATACATGGATATGCCATACGAAGTTGACGCAGCAGAGCGAGGTTACTACTGGGCAACGCGTGCAACGGATACTCGTAAGATGTTTGGCTTCGCACCAGAAAACATGCCACAAAACGCGGAAACCTCATTAGACCGTGACGGCAATGGCTTCACTGGTAAAGGCGAGATTGAAGCAAAACCTTTCTACGGCTTGTCTGCACAGCTTTGGTCTGAAACAGTACGTACCGACGAGCAGTATGAATACATGGTGTTCCCTCGCGTACTTGCAGCAGCAGAGCGCGCATGGCACAGAGCGGATTGGGAAAACGACTACAAAGTGGGCGTTGAGTACTCTCAAGATACCGACCTAGTAAATAAGCAGTCTTTAAACAACGACTTTAATCGCTTCGCGAATATTGTTGGTCAACGTGAACTGGCCAAGCTTGAGAAAGCGGGTATTGATTACCGACTACCAGTTCCGGGGGCAAAAGTGGTTGATGGCAAGCTAGCGATGAACGTTCAATTCCCTGGCGTAGAGCTTCAATACTCAGCGGATGGTGAAAACTGGCTAGCGTATGATGAGCAGCAACGTCCATCGGTTTCTGGCGAAACTTACATCCGCTCTATCTCTGAAAGTGGCGAGAAAGTAAGTCGAGTGACTTCGGTGAAATAATCGATAAGCAACATTAATAGATGAGCTCCCTAGCTATTATCTTACTCAGATAAAAGTGGGAGCTTTTTTTTCGTCCAAACTAAGTTCGGTACATTCCTTAAACTGAAACATATAGAAATAGCCTTTGTTTATAACGTCAACAATGCACATAAGGTGAGATTCATCGCAAAAGTGACGCACTTCTCATTCTTCTCTTCAAAAAATAAGTCCGCCATAAAAAACTATAAATCAGGTGTGATTGAAATAACTGAATCTAATTTTACGCCGTGAAATAACGTGATCTTGATCCGTTTTGATTATTGGGTTTCTTTTTTTATCTATTTTTATGTTTTTAACTTATTGATTTATTTAAGTTAAATAACTTCCCTTTTTTTGATGGTGAGAGAGATCACTCTGTTTGTCCTTTTATTTTGAAACGTAAATTAAATCGAGCAAGATAGATTTCATGCCAGGGAGGCTACCAATTACTCAAGCGGCGAAGGTGAATGATATACCGAAGATATGTCGCTGAAAAATTTAAACTAAGGCAGTTTACTATGAAAAAAATTATCGCTCTAAGTGCACTTTCTCTTGCTTTCGCTTCTAGTGCTTTCGCTGGTTCTTCTTACGTTACAGGTAATATCCAATTTCACGACGATGGCCGTATCCACGGTTCTGATATGACTTCGACTCTAGAAGCTGGCCACACGTTTGACAACTCTCTAGGCGGTTTAACTGTTTACACTGAGTTTGATGGCATCCAACTTGGCGACCTTGAAGGTCTAACTGCTGCTGAAACTGGTGGCGACGCAACAACTGGTCAAGCAAATGCATTCATCACTGTTGGTGGTGAGCAAGCTTTCAATATCACTGACAACCTATGGGTTGCAGCGGGTTACCAACATGTCTTCTCTGCTGGCGAGAGCATTCAGTTCCGTCCATTGGTTAAAATTGGCTACAACTTCGATAACGGTATCTCTATTAGTAACCGTACTCGTGCACACATCGATGACACTTCTGCAGATGCAGACACTGATTACCGCATGGATAACCGCATTGCTTACTCTGTAAACGAAGACCTAGCGCTGAGCTACAACAACGTATACATGATTGATGCTGAAGCTATGGATCACGAGCTTCGTGCAACATGGACTCGTCAAGGTGTTCAACCTTACTTCGAATTCCGTAGCCAAGCTAACGGAGTTGATTTCGCGAACGGCGCGTCTAAAACAAACAACGCATTCGTATTCGGTGCATCTTACGGCTTCTAAGCTGATTCACTTGGCTGCTTAATCGATTAGATTATTAGCCAAGTGAGTTTCTTCGCTAATTAGCTTTTTTGTTAAATAGAGTTTTTGCTAACTAGCGACGAAAACATAGTGGTACTAACAGCCCGGTTGGTGCCGCGACAAGATTTGCTTTACTGTCCAAAAGCAAAGAGCCTAGTAAGTAAACCACAGTCTTGGGTTTACTTAATGCTAGGCTCTATTTTTATTACTGTTCGTAGGTCTATTTACGCTCTATTTTCCGTTGTAATGACGGTATTCAAACACCTGACCTTTCTCGTTAAACGCATACACAGAATACTCGTCTTTCTTATCGCCATACTCCATGCCCGGAGAGCCCATTGGCATGCCTGGAACCGCCAAGCCAATCGCATTGCGTGGTGGGTTCTCTAAAAAGGCTTTCACGTCCTCTGCAGGAATGTGCCCTTCAAATACGTAACCGTCGATCTCTGCCGTATGGCAAGAAGCCAGTTCTGGCGTTACTCCTAACTTCTGCTTGATTGGGTTCATGTCATCATGGAGTTTCTCTGTGACATCGAAACCTGCGTCTTGCATGTGCTCTGTCCATTCTGTGCAGCAGCCACAATATGGAGACTTATGGTTTAGTACATTAGTAGCGAGAGCTTGTCCTGAAATTGCAGCGAGTGCAGTAAGAGTCATAACTTTACGAATCATGGTGAACCTCATGAATATGGTTTTTGTTGATATTATAATGAGTGGGTTTGAACAATCTTAATCTGTTGGCATTGCTGACTACGGTGATTGATGACATCGCCATCGCTGCGCCTGCAACGACAGGGCTAAGTAAAAATCCGAAGAATGGGTAGAGCACACCAGCCGCAATTGGAATACCTAACGAGTTATAGATGAAGGCACCAAACAGATTTTGCTTCATATTTCTCACGGTTGCCTGGGATAGCTCGATCGCATTACTCACAGACAGTGGCGACGAGTTCAGCAGCGTCATTTGCGCACTTTCAATCGCCACATCACTACCACTGCCCATTGCGATTCCTATATCCGCTTGAGCAAGAGCTGGTGCATCGTTAATACCGTCTCCGACCATGGCAACACTCTTATATTGCTGTTGCAGCTGAACAATATGCTGAGCTTTCTGCTCTGGTAGTACTTCCGAGATAACCTCGTCGATACCCACGTTTTTACCTATTGCTTGAGCCACAGAGTCGTTGTCGCCCGTTAATAGTACGGTGTGAATTCCGGCGGATTTTAGTTGAGCAATGGCTTGTTTGCTATCTATTTTTAACGAGTCTGAAATGCCAAATATGCCTTCCAGTTTTTGATCGATTACAACGAAGATGGGTGTCCATGCTTGTGTACGACAAAGCTCGATAAAGTCCGCGCCAATGTCTGTATTGATGCCGAGTTGGGTGAGGTACTTAAGTGAGCCTACTTGAACGTTTTTGCCGTTAATTATTGCCTGTACTCCAAGCCCTCGTTGGTTTTCGAATTCTCTGTGGGGTAGTGCTGAAACTTGTAAGCTCTCAGCATATTGGCAAACGGCTTTCGCTAATGGGTGTTCTGACCCTACCTCTACCGAATAGGCGTAAGCCAGCAGCTCTTGTTCTGATAAGTCGCCATAAAAGGCCTGCTGAACTGTTGGTTTACCTTGGGTTAGGGTGCCTGTTTTATCAAATACGACAGCATCGATTTTGCTTGCAGATTGCAACACATCGGCATCCTTGATCAGAACACCAAACTCAGCGGCTTTGCCCACGCCGACAGTAATAGAGAGCGGTGTCGCTAAGCCCAAGGCACATGGACAGGCGATGATCAGTACAGTGGTTGATACCACGAGCATGTAACTTGCACTCGGTTGTGGTCCAACAAAAAACCAAACTAGGGCGGCAATGGCTGCGATCGCGACCACAACTGGTACAAAAACGGCAGAGATAGAGTCGGCAAGCTTCGCAATCGCAGGCTTGCTGCTTTGTGCTTGGCGAACCATCTGAATGATTCGAGCCAACATGGTGCTTGAGCCAATCCCCGTAGCTTCAATGATTAAGCTGCCATCACCATTAATGGTACCTGCTGAAACGCCATCATTAATTGATTTAACGTTGGGAAGCGGTTCGCCAGTCAGCATCGATTCATCAATATAAGATTCGCCAGATACCACGACACCATCGACAGGGACTTTTTCTCCCGGTTTCACTCGAACTTGCATACCGACTTGAATGGCTTCTACAGCGATGGTTTGCTCTTTACCATCGACGATAACCACAGCCTTTTGAGGTTGTAAATTAATCAGTGCCTGCAAAGATTTGGTGGTGCGTGCCTTGGCTTTGGCTTCAATGTAGTGACCCAAAGAAATAAGGCCAACAATCATTGCGCTCGCTTCAAAATAGACATGGCGTGATGGTTCTGGGAACCATGATGGAATCAGCACAACCAGCATTGAATAGAACCATGCCGCGCCTGTACCTAGAGCGACCAAGGTATCCATGGTTGCACGCTTGTGCATCAGTGATTGCCAAGCGTTAGTAAAGAAGCTGCGTCCTGAGGTCGCAAGCAGTACTAAACAGACGACACCTATTAAGCCCCAAGCCAATTGGTCGTTAAATGTAGCAATAGTCATGCTGCCACCAAACAGACCCCACGCCATCAGCGGAGCACCGATAAGTAGCGCGCTTACTGAATTCTTTAGGAAAGCTTTTTGGGTACGAAGTTGTTGCTCTTGCTGTTTTTGTTGTTGAGTTGCCGCGTCATCAACGAACTCGGCACCGTAACCTGCGTTTTTCACCGATTCTATTAGCGCGCTCTCGATGACGTCACGTGTTTCAGATGTGAAGACCAAGGCTGTCTGTTCAGCGAGGTTGATCTGAGCTTGGTCGACGAACTCATTCTTTTTCAGCGCTTTCTCTACCGAAGAAACACAACTCGCACACGTCATTCCCTCAAGAACAAGGTGATAGGTATATTGGCTAGCAGCAGGTTTATCTTGTGTCGGTTCCACTGACGCTGTTTTTTTATCGTCTTCTGATTCTTTATTAGATAAAGGCTCATTAATTTCAGAGTAAGGAGTCGCGTGATAACCCACACTTTCGATTAGCTCAATAAGCTCGGATTCTGAAAGCAGAGTAACCAACGACAATTCATGTTTGCTGACTTCTAGGTCTGAGATTAGCTCGGTCTGCTCAAGCGCTTGAGTCAATTTATTCACGCACTTACCACAGCTGAGCCCTGATAATGAAAGATGCAGCGAATTACCCATGGAATAACCAAGGGTCGCTAACTGTTGGTTGAGTTGAACGTAACTAAAAGGAGTAGAAATATCGATGTAGGTCGGCGATATGTCGTTGATCTTCGTATTCTCGAGATCGCCAAACAGTGTGCGAACTTTCTTCGCACAACCCATGCAATTTAGGCCGTTGAGCACAGCTGTGTAATGGTTCATATCGATACTCCAATTTTCATCTAGCCCTAACATAAACCTTCCCGTAAGGGTAAGGTCAAACATAAATTCAAGAATTTGATATTTGCTGGAATATTGAGTGATGGAATAGATGAGGTTTATCGCGAGCGTGGCGAGAATTTGCCGTTTTAGGGCATTTGACATGTGCTTGAGCTATTGGTTTTCTCCTTCTACGATAGCTTTCGTACAAGATCAGCGCATTAATCATTCACTACTGATTGTAGATTTAAGCGGTGGTGATAAAATAGCGCCCAAAATTTAGTGATATTTTTCTGTTGCAGGCTTTGTAATGGCAATCACTAAAAGAATCACCTACATAATCAAGGTATTTAAATGACGGTTAAAACTCGTTTTGCTCCTAGCCCAACTGGCTATCTTCACGTTGGTGGTGCACGTACTGCACTTTACTCTTGGCTATTCGCTAAGAATCAAGGTGGTGAATTCGTTCTGCGTATCGAAGACACGGACCTTGAGCGTAACTCTCAAGAAGCGGTTGATGCAATTCTAGAAGGCATGCAATGGATGGGTATGGAATGGGATGAAGGTCCTTACTACCAATCTAAGCGTTTTGACCGTTACAACGAAATGGTTGATAAGCTACTTGCTGAAGACAAAGCTTTCAAATGCTATGCGTCTAAAGAGCTGCTTGACGAAATTCGTGCAGAGCAAGAAGAAAACAAAGAGATGGCTCGTTACGATGCGAACCACCCTAAAATTGTTGCAGCAAACGAAGCAGCAAAAGAAGGTGATGCATGCGTTATCCGTTTCCGTAACCCTAAAGAAGGCAGCGTAGTCTTTGATGACCAAATCCGTGGTCGCATCGAAATCTCTAACAGCCAACTTGATGACCTAATCATTCGTCGTACCGACGGTGCACCAACATACAACTTCGTTGTTGTAGTGGATGACTGGGACATGGGTATTACACACGTTGTACGTGGTGAAGACCACATCAACAACACACCTCGTCAAATCAACATCTATGAAGCACTAGGCGCGCCAGTTCCAACTTTCGCTCACTGTGCAATGATTCTTGGTGATGACGGTGCGAAACTTTCTAAGCGTCACGGTGCTGTTTCTGTAATGCAATACCGCGACGAAGGTTACCTACCAAATGCACTAAACAATTACCTAGTTCGTTTAGGTTGGTCTCACGGTGACCAAGAAATCTTCTCTCAAGAAGAGATGATTGAATTCTTCAGCCTGAACGCTATCAGCAAGTCTGCTTCTGCATTCAACACTGATAAGCTACTTTGGTTGAACAACCACTACATCAAGACTTCTGAGCCTGAGTACGTTGCTAAATACCTGCAATGGCACCTAGACGCACAAAAGATCGATACAACAAATGGCCCGGCTATCACTGAAGTGATAACGCTAGTTGGCGAGCGTTGTAATACGCTTATCGAACTTGCTGAACAGTCTCGTTACTTCTACGAAGATTTCTCTGAGTTTGAAGCTGGCGCAGCGAAGAAGCACCTACGTGGTGTTGCTAAAGGCCCACTAGAGCTTGCTCTTGCTAAGGTTGAAGCGCTTGAAGATTTCACTACTGCAAACATCAAAGATGGTGTGATTGCAGCAGTATGTGAAGAGCTAGAGGTCGGCATGGGTAAAATCGGTATGCCACTTCGCGTAGCAGTAACAGGTGGCGGCCAGTCTCCTTCTGTTGATGCAGTGATGGAGCTTGTTGGTAAAGAGCGCGTAATCGCTCGTATCAAGATGGCTCTTGAGTTCATCGCTGAGCGTGAAGCTAATGCTTAATTGAGCTTTTGCTAGATTCAAAAAAGGGTCAGTAACTTGGTTACTGACCCTTTTTATTTGTCTCGAGTTTTAGCTAATAAATAAGCTTAAATCTTTTTGAAGATGATGGAAGTGTTGATTCCGCCAAAGGCAAAGTTATTACTCATTACATACTCAACATCCAATTCGCGACCAGAACCTGTAATGTAATCGAGTCTACCGCAGCGTTCGTCGATGTTTTCAAGGTTCAATGTTGGGCTGAACCAGCCGGAATGCATCATTTCTAGGCTCAACCAAGCCTCAATGGCACCACATGCGCCAAGCGTATGACCAAAGTAGCTTTTTAATGAGCTGATTGGCACTTCACCAAAAATGTTCGCGGTCGCATTACTTTCGGCAATATCGCCTTTATCTGTTGCCGTTCCGTGCGCCGAAACGTAACCAATTTTTTCAGCAGGAAGCTGTGCATCTTTCAGCGCTTTCTCCATACAGATTTGCATGGTTTCCATTTGAGGTTGGGTCACATGGGCGGCATCGCAGTTGCTGGCAAAACCGATGATTTCCGCGTAGATCTTTGCGCCACGAGCCACAGCATGTTCATACTCTTCAAGAACAAGTGTACCTGCGCCTTCACCGATAACCAGGCCATCGCGCTCACTGTCGTAAGGGCTAGGGGATTTTTCTGGCGTGTCGTTTTTTAAACTGGTAGCAAAAAGGGTATCGAAAACGGCAGATTCGGTTGGGCATAGCTCTTCACCACCACCGGCAACCATCACGGTTTGGTAACCGTGTTTGATTGCTTCATAGGCGTAGCCAATCGCTTGGCTACCTGAAGTACAGGCACTGCTGGTGGGAATCACACGTCCACGTAAGCCAAAGAATAGCCCGACGTTGACCGCCGCGGTGTGTGGCATCATCTGAACGTAAGTCGTTGCGGTGATCGCTCGTGTCGATTTCTCGTTAAGCATCACGCCAAATGCACCAACAGCATCTGTACTGCCGGTTGAAGAACCATAGGCAATGCCTGTTTCGCCATTAGTCAAAACGTCGTGGCCAATCAGCCTTGCTTGCTCTAGTGCATTTTCGGTCGCCACTGTTGCTAGGCGAGACACACGGCCCATACCACGTACTTGTTTACGCTTATAGTGCTTAGGTAGTTGGAAGTCATCGATTGGAGCTGCAAGCTTAGTGTTTAGGCCATCGTACTGCTCAAAGCTAGGCATGTACTGGGTCGCATTTTCACATGCTTTTAGTTTTGGCTCGATGTGCTGCCAATCGTTGCCAAAAGCGGTAACGCCTGACATGCCAGTTACAACAACGCGGCGGGTCATACTAAGCCTCCATTAACTGAAATCACTTGGCGAGTTACGTAGCCCGCAATATCCGACATTAGGTAGCTGACTAGGCCTGCTACTTCTTCTGGTTCACCCATGCGGCGTAATGGAACTTGAGGCAGCGCATGCTCTTTTACATGCTCATCAACCATCCCGGTATCGATTAGACCAGGAGCGACACAGTTTACCGTTATCTTGCGTTTTGCTAGTTCTAGAGCAAGTGACTTAGTCGCGCCAATCACACCTGCTTTTGCTGCGGCATAGTTGGTTTGACCGCGGTTACCCATGATGCCGGATACAGAAGCCAGAGTAACGATTCGACCGCCTTTGCGTTTTTGAACCATTGGCATCACGCACGGGTGAAGTACGTTGTAGAAGCTGTCGAGGTTGGTATGGATAACACCATCCCACTCTTCTTCCGTCATAGCTGGGAATGCCGTGTCACGAGTAATACCGGCATTATTCACCACACCATAGTAAGCGCCGTGTTCGGCAATATCTGACTCAAGCGTTTCGCGACATTCGCTGCGATTGCTGATATCAAATTGGATCAGACGTCCTGCAGCACCGAGCTCAGTGATCGACTTTAATGTGTCTTCAGCACCTTGCTTGTCACCCATGTAATGAACGGCGATTTCAAAACCGTCTTTCGCGAGTTGAATAGCGATCGCTTTACCAATGCCTTTACTGGCACCAGTGACTAAAACCTGACGGCTCATGATGGGCTCCTAGTTTTCATTTCTTGTAATTTTTGTTCGGTCGGCACGTAGACGTTGAGTTGGCATTGAGCCACTAACTCGCCTTGGTCTTCGACTCGGGCGGTAAACACGGCCATGCCACTGTCTTCCATGAGTTGTTCAGCATAGATATCAAGGGTTTGACCTTGAGTAAATTCATCACACAGTGACTTGTAGCGACGAGAACCGAGTAAGAAGCCGATTGGAGGAGTAGTGCCGTTTTTCAGCGCATGGTATCCAGACCAAGCTGCAACAGACTGCGCCATAAACTCGATGCCAACATAAGCTGGGACCGTTTGAGATTCGACGTCAAAGAATAGGTTGTGCGCGCCAATATCGACCTGGCAGTGAATCGACAATGCCTCAACGTTGATAGCTCGATCGATTAATATCATCGGATCATCGTGTGGGAGAAGTTGGTCTACAGAAGGGATATCAGTCATTTACTACACCAAAAATCAGGCTAATGTTGTTGCCACCAAAAGCGAACGAGTTGCTTAAGATGTTCTTTACTTTAAGTTTCTGGGAACAGTTTACCAAATCAATCTCAATATCTTCAGCTTTATACTGACATTTTTGTAAGGGGAGTGGTAAGTCATATTTTAGAATATGCCACGCAATTGCAGCCTCTATCGCACTTGCCGCTCCAAGAGTATGTCCTGTTAGAGGCTTGGTTGAACTGACGGGAACCTTGTTTGCAAAAATACGATGGATGGCTTTGCTTTCCATTGAATCATTGAGTGGAGTTGCGGTGCCATGGGCATTAATATAACCGATGTCTTTTGCTCGTAACTGTGCAGAATCTAACGCCTTTCTCATTGCTTGTTCTGCACCGTTCCCTTCTGGATGGGGCGCGGAAATATGGTGTGCGTCGGAGCTGTCGCCATAGCCTAATAGGGCTATATTCGAAGTGCTTTGAGTTGTATTAGTAGCGGTTGGTTTTGTCTTGCTAAGCAACATAAATGCCGCTGCTTCTCCGATGTTGATGCCATCACGAGAGGCGCCAAAGGGCTTACAATGTGTGGTTGATAGCGCTTCAAGACCATGAAAGCCATTGAGCGTCAGTTTACATAGTGTATCGACACCTCCAACCAACACAGCATCAGCCATTCCTGAATCTAACAAACGTTGGGCAGTAACAAATACACGGCCACTTGATGAGCAAGCGGTCGATATCGCATAGCTTGGCCCGGTTAATGCACAATGTTGGCTAACAAACTCAGAGGTGTTGCTTAGTTCTTGTTTTGAATAGTGGAAATCTTCGGGGAAAGAGCCATGTTCTAGTTTGTGTTTAAACGCCGTTTCACCATCAGAAATTCCCGAGGTGCTTGTGCCGATAACTACAGCAATTCTATCGGCACCAAATTGTGATTTTGCTTGCTCGATAGAGTCTTTGATTTGATTAACAGCCGATAACGCCAGTTGATTGTTGCGAGTGGCGTATTCCGCTTGTTCTGATGGGATTTCTGGTAATTCGCCAGCCACCTTACCAACGACCGTCGGCTTACCGTCGTTTAGCATGTCGCTCACTTCAACCATGTTTGATTCATGCTCGCCTTTGAGGCAGCTATGAATGTCAGCAACGCTTGAGCCTAATGCGGAGTGGAAACCACAGTCTTGGATATAAATAGGCATGATGTTTAGCTCTTACTTGGATTATCGACAATCGTTGAGTTCAACGTTTGTATGGTGATGGTGTAGCCTTGAATCAAATGCTTGAAAACAATGTTGCCTGCGGTTTTGTGTGTTCCGGGCTCTGCTTCGTAATCAATTTTAATGATTGGCTGTTGGTTTTCATCAAATACGGTGCGGCTGTTTTCGGTATCGACCAAATACCAACCGATGCCTTGTAAAGGTTGAGCCCATGCTTCAACTGGCCATAGAGTTAGCATCAAATTAAATAGTACTTGCTCGGGTAGCGGCAGGGTAGCGCCAAGACCAGATAGAACTTGAGTATCAATCGTTTGGTTTTGGTATTGCAGCGATAGAATGCGAGTACCCCAAGAGGAGAAACCCGCCAACACGACTCTGTCTGATGTGACTTCGACTTGAACAGGAAGTTGCTGCGTATCATCTTGCCATGTTGCGCTGATCAGCTGACTTGCCGTAAATGAGTATCCCAGTTCAGCAGGCAGCGGCAAGGCTAGCTCTGTGTCTTTGTCGATTGCGACACTTGCGCCTGTAGGCTGTTGAGACACCATCGAACAAGCGCTGAGTAGTAAGCCCAATCCAACGGCGAGCGCTATCTTGATTGTTTTGTTCATCTAAAAGCCTCTCGAGAGTTTGATTTTTCCGCTGCTTGTTGGTGGTTGATTGCAAGTGGCGAAAGCAACCACGCGACGAAAATACCAGTTAGGACGGTGACTCCGAAGCTATGAATGGCATGAGTCTGACTCAGTGACAACAAGCCAAATGAGAGTAGCGTCGTGAGGCCTGACAAAGTAATCGCTAATAAGGTGCTTAGTGATTTCTTCTGCTCAGCAAAGAACAGGGTATAGTCGATACCAATCCCTAAAATTAGAATCAGTCCAAGCAGGTTAAACAGATTCAGTGTCGAGCCTAAAATACCCGTGACCGCTAAACCAGCGACTCCGGAAATTAATGAAGGCAACAGCATTAATAGGCTTTGCTTCACACCATAACGCCAACCCAACACCATGCCAATAGCCGCCAAAGCTATCAATAATAGCTCGGTGATCTTGACTCTATATTCCGCAAAGAGAGCGGAGATTTCATCGGCTTTATTAAGGTATTTAACGCCTTGTTGCTGAGCAAAGCTTGAATCGAGCCATTGAGAGAACAATTCTGAATTCGTGACGTCTTTTATCAAAATGACTGACGCGGCTTGCCCATCGATCGGTTTTAACCAAAGTGGTCGAACAGGTTCTGACACCGGTGATTCTAAAAATCCAGATACCGTGATTGGTTCGAATTTTGGTAGTTGTGGAAAAGTAGACCAACCTAGCGTGCTTTGTAATATATGGCTTTGCTGGCCATAGAGCTGTTCAACTAACTGATAGTTATCATGCTGGTCTTGTTCGCTTAGCAACTGTTGATTGATGCTGCGATATCCGGAGATACCTTGGCTATCGACCAAAGAATCTAAGCTCGTGGTGATATCTGCCAGTTTTTTTAGCAGTTTTTGATCGCTGTTGGCGGTCACCAGCAGCATATTTTGACCACTGCCTAATCCTGATATCTCAGTAATGGCTTGTTCTTGCTGTTTGAGTTGATCAGGCATCGCTTGAAGTTGACGAATATCGTCGTCGTAGCGAATTTGGCTGAGTGATATCAAACTAACGACAGTCACTATTAATGGTAAGCCAATTCTAAATTTTTGGTTGCTCCAGAGGCTTAACCAAGTATGCCAAAGCTTCGATAAGGGAAGAGGTCGTTCTTGGCTTGGTTTTGCCGCTAAAACCGGATACCAACACACCACACTGGCGTAAGCTGCGATCAGTCCAATCGACGAAAAAAGAGCAAGTTGCTGTAACCCCGGGAAAGGTGCCACTAACAGACCTAGGTAGCCAATCAAGCTGGTGATCAGACCCAAGGTGATCGCAACGATAATATGTTTCAAGCCTTTGTCGCTTTGCCATTGATTACCAGCCGCCAAGCGATCAGTCAGGTAGTGAAAGGAGTAGTCGATGGATACGCCAATCAAGCTAGCGCCAAACACCAAGCTAAACAGGTGAACTTTACCGAAGATAGCGACGGTGCTTGCCAGAGCGACCAATAATCCGGTACTGATTGAAAGCAAAGACAAGGCAAGTGGGAGGGCGCTACGAAATGTTAGCCACACCAATAAAATTACACCGGCCAATGAGCCCAAACCAATGGTACTGATTTCTGATTTCGCGCTTTCGGTACCGTAATTGGCGTAGAACACCACACCGGTATGCTGCACTTTGACACCAAACTGCTTTTCGATCTCGCGCTCAATTGAATCAAGATCGGGAAGTTGCTCTTGAATCGCTAAACTATAAGGCGAACCTGCCAGAGTCGCCGTCACCAAAATATGAGTTTGCTCATTAGATTGAGCGGTGAGGTAGCCTTCTTTCACAACAAAGTTACTTGATTGAACGCCAACAGCACTGATGTAGTCGCGAAATAGCAGAAATGGGTCGAGAGATAGCTCTGCTGCAGTGACGCCTGAGAACGGATTGTACAGAGACTGAATGACATATTGAGCTCGCGAATCCGGCGAGTGTGTCAGCGTCTCTTTTTGTTGTTGGGTCAGCAGTTGAGCTCGGTGACGAAAATAGAAGTCGCTCCACTGGCTTTGAGTACTGGCGTTGATCTTTCCTTGAACTTGCTTAAATAGCGTTGGCTTATTTGAGAAAGATCTTCGGTTGAGGGCTTTTTCAAAAGCGTCAGTCGCTGTCATGGCTTGTTCGACGTCGGAGGCACTTATGATAAAGACCACTTGCTCGCTCATCGAGCTGGATATCTGCTGAAAGGCTTGCTCTACTATGGGGTCTTGCTGGTTTTCTGGCAGCAATTTCATGATGTTGCTTTCAATGGGTGCTGACGAAGAAAAAGCGAATTGTTTGATCAACAATCCGCTAAATAGCACTACGACAACAAGCCAAGCAAGGGCTAGACTAGAATTGGAATTGTTGCGCTTCAGCATCTGATAATACTTCCGGTAGATGGCTTAACTGGCTAAATTCGATCACTGTGCTGTCTCCACGAACTTCTCTAAGTTCGATACGTTCAATGTCATCTTGTCCTTGCAGCGTGATGGCTTCAAACACCGCGTTCATTGGTGCATTCTTTGGCTTTAGAGTGAGTGTCCATCGTGTGTCTTCTGAACTTGAGTTTGCACTTTCATCAGAATTTTTCGCAGTTGCTGGTTCAAATGAAAGTGAGAATTGCTCTTGAAGCTTTTGCGTATCCCCATGAAACACTGACAAGAAGATATGGCTGAAATAAAACGCCATCGGGTTTTCTTTGTCGGTGATGATTTTAGCGGGTTGATCTGCAAACCTTTGGCTCAGTTTGTTATCGGTTAGCACTAAGCTCACAGGGAAGGGGGTCGCTTGTGTCCAAAGTAAACCATTCGACTTGTCTAACAGGAAAGTACCTTGTGATGTTAGAGGTTGGGCGAACATTTCCATGTTGCGTGTTTGAGTGAACTGACCACGAACGATACTATTTTCGCTTAACACGGTTTGTAGTTCTGTAATAGAACCGACAGCATTTGTGTTCTCGCTAGCGCCAGCAAGGTGGCTCGCCATCATTGAAGCAAGCCCTAGCAGTGCGATACTGATTTGCTTACGGCCGTGTTTAAACAGACTCATGTTTCACCTGCTGCTGTGTGTTAGATACTTGAGATGGGTCTGATTGTTGGTCGTTTGGTTGCTGCTCAGCTGATTGGGGTAAGCAGCCAAATTGATGCCAGCGTTCGACTTTATCGGTAAACACCTTCGGCGAAGCAAAACACATCTCTTGCTCTTCAATGGTTACTGCAACCTGCATGGTGTGAGCGCGTGTCATACGAGCACCGGTGTTGGCATCGTGAATTTCGTAGTCAACACGCAAGCGGTTTTCCCATTCAGTTAACTTAGCGGATACCGTGATCTGATGATTAAACGGTATTGCTTTGATGTACTTTACGCGCGTGTCGATGATCGGCCACATGTAGCCCGAATCCTTCATCTCATGGTAGTTGTACTCAATCTTATCCATCATGATGCGCCTAACTTCTTCAAAAAATCGGAAGTAGTTGCCATGGTAGATCACGCCCATTGGGTCGGCATCTTGGAATGAGGTGATAAGCGTCACCTCTGATTTTAATGGATGAAGGATTTCAGACATAAATCGCTCTCAACAATATTGCGTAAAAGGGTAGCTACTTTATGAGTAAAGTGACCAATGCTGACTTTGAATACGAGTAATGAAGTGGCGTAGATCGCCCTCAAGTGGTCGATCTTCTACGATAAATTCAAACTCTTTGAGTACTTCGTCGCGAATGTGCTTTAGGTTTTCACTCATGTGGTGCTCATCAAGCTCATTGTGGCGCTTACGAAGCTCAAGCGCTTGTGTCCCCGCCAGAAGTGATGCTGCCGCTACTTGTTCAGTCAGTTCAAGAACGCGTAAGCAGTCACGAGCCGCAATGGTGCCCATGCTGACTTTGTCTTGGTTGTGACACTCGGTTGAACGAGAGAACACGCTTGCTGGCATGGTGTGTTTCAATGCTTCTGCTGTCCAAGCTGAAACGCCAATCTGTACCGCTTTGAAACCGTGGTTGATTGGTTTACGTTCGCCTTCAGCACCCGTTAGGTTAAATGGTAAGCCGTTGTTGAACTTGTAATCCATCAACTGCGCCATTTGGCGATCAAGTAGATCTGCAAGGTTGGCTACTGCTGTTTTTAGCGTATCCATTGCCATTGCGATGTGGCCACCGTAGAAGTGTCCACCGTGCAGTACGCGCTCATTGTCGCCATCGATAATTGGGTTATCGTTAGCACTGTTGAGCTCGTTCTCAATCATTTGGCGTAGCCAAGGCAGAGAGTCTTGAACCACACCAATCACATGTGGAGCACAACGCAGTGAGTAACGATCTTGTAGGCGATCACTGTTGCGTGGCGGACGATCCGCTTGTAAGTCATCACGTAGCCATGCAGCAACTTGCTGTTGACCCGGATGAGGCTTCACTGCAAACAGCGCTTCATCGAAATGGAAATCGTTGCCTTGCATACCTACAGACACCATTGCGGTGATCTTAGTCGATAGCTGAGCTAGGTATTCTGCACGTTTGTAGGCGATACAAGCCAAAGCCGTCATTACTGACGTGCCATTCATCAATGCCAAGCCTTCTTTTGGCTTAAGCTTGATAGGGTTAATCCCTAGCTCTTTGTAAACGTCACTAGTAGGGCGAACTTCACCTTTGTAGATAACATCGCGCTCACCAATCAGTGCAGCTGCCAGATAAGACAGCGGCGTTAAATCACCACTGGCACCAACCGATCCTTCTTGAGGAATGCGCGGCGAGATATCTTGGTTGATCAGAGTGACGATCTGGTTGAGCAAATCGTGAGTCACACCAGAGACACCTTGTGACAATGAACAAAGACGTGTCGCTAATACTGCACGAGATTGTTCGTGAGACAGTATTTCGCCTAAACCACAGCCATGAAAGCGCGTTAGATGCAGTGGTAATTCATCAACAAGGTTTGGCGGAATTGCAACGGTACATGAGTCACCGTAGCCCGTTGTCACACCATAGATCACGCCTTCTTCTTTCAATAGGCGTTCTAAAAAAGCGACACCGCGGTCGATCTTTGATGTGAACTCATTGCTTGAGTTCATCGAGGCTTTTGCGCCTTGTGAAATAGCGACAACATCCTCAATCGTGAGGCGTTCGGCACCAAAGGTGATGCTATTTGGATTTGTTTTCGTCATGGTGCTTGCTCAATGTCCAAAAGTTAAAAAAGTTGTACCACTGAAGCGGTGCTTTCAGTGTGTAGTGCTGAAGTCGGTCTGCGTATTTCTGCACGACTTGCTGTAAAGATTGTTCGCGAGTCTTCCTTGGTAGCTCTATCTTGTCGCTGAAATGCTCAAAATAGACATTAAAATGCGGTTTGGTTTGTGAGTCATCTCGTAGGCCAAACAATAAGAATACTGGCGCTTTGAGAACAGAGGCTAACATAAATGGCCCTTGAGGGAAGGGAGCTTCTTTACCCAAGAACTCTGCCCATACTGAGCGACTCTCTTTGCTGGTGGAGGTTCTATCACCAACGATCACAATCCATTCACCTTGCTCCAATTTTTGTTGCAACAAGATGGCGGTATCAGGGCCCATCGATGTCACCTGAATCAGGTTTAAATCAGATTGTGGGTTTACTGCTTTCATCACCGAATTAAAGCGTTCGGCGTGTTCCGTGAAGACCAGCGCATTGATTTTGATGTGTGAGTGTCGACGTCCCAAAGCACGGCACAACTCGATATTACCAAGGTGAGAACCCAGGATTAGCACACCTTGCTGGTTTTCCACCATACTTTCGAATTGCTCTTGACCATGAATGGTCAGGTTATCGACTGAAAAATCACCTTTCCATGCGGCTAATTTGTCTAGCATGGTATGGCCAAACGAAAGCAGGTGGTTATAACTGGTTAATTCAGCGGGTAACTCAATATTCTGTTGCTCTGCGTATGTCTTAAGCTGGAATAGGTATTGCTCAGAAGCGTTTCGCGCGCGCTTGCCTGTCAAATGGTAGTAACGCATCACACCGCGCAAAATTAGGTTGAATACACCTCGGCCTAATAGTGAGTACACAGCTAACAACAGTTTGATACCGAGAACTGTGCCGCGCTCTTGAGTTCTGGACCAATGAGGCTGTTCAGTGCTATTTGGTGTCTGCTGCGCCTGATTGCTTTCTGAAAATTGTGTCGAACTTGTTAGGTGATCTTCAGAATTTGATTTGAAGTGACGAGCAATCAGCTTAGGGGCTCTTGGCAGCATGCCGAAGAACAGTCGAGTATGCATCCAACTGATTTTTACGTTGTCCCACAGCGCATCGAAATGAGAGACACCATTTTCAGGGTAGATGACTCGCGTCTCAATGAAGTCAATGTCGCAACCTTCCCAGTATAAGCGAACCAGAATCTCGATATCGAAGTCCATTCTCGAACCGACATCGTATTTATTCAGTACTGTTTGTGCCTTATCGATTGGATACGCTCTAAAGCCACACATGCTGTCTTTAATCGAGAGAGATAGAGTTTCTATCCACACCCAAATATGTGTCGCGTAGCGCCCGTAGAGCCTTGCCTTCGGTACGCTATCGTCATAGACAGGCTGACCTGAGATCAGGCGCTGGGGCTTAGCTTGTGACGCTTCGATTAATGCGGGTAGGGCGTCTAGGTCATGTTGACCGTCAGCATCAATCTGAATGGCATGACTAAAGCCGAGATCCTGTGCTCGTTTGATGCCAGCTTTTACGGCACCGCCTTTGCCTTGGTTCTGCTCAAGCGTCACCAAGGTTACGTTTGAATTCTCTACTAGGGGAGCCAGAAACTGTTTCGTGGTGAGTTCACTGCCATCGTCAACGATGATGATCGGCAACTCAAAATGATGGAGTGACGACACCACTGCAGGCATGGTTTCACCGTGGTTAAAGCACGGAATTAGGAAGCAAGCTTTGTAGTCGCCTTCTTTTGTTAGGTGTTGAGAAGCAGCCTCAGGAGCGCTATTCACTTTTCTCTCCCAGCTTCATTTTTCCTGAAGAGTGGGTCTGTTCACCGCTGTTTGAGGTGTAGCTGAAGCTCAGCTTGTCTTTGTCAGCATCCCATTTGAGTGATAGCTGGATTGTGGCGTCAGGAAGGATAGGCTCTTGGAATTTGATGACCTCCATACCTTTAAAGTAACCAGGGACATTTAACTCTTGGACAGCATAGTGAAGTGCCCAGTCAATTTGTGTCACACCGGGAAGAATAGGGAAGCTCTTAAAGTGCCCCTTAAAATCGGTGATGTCTCCGGTAACATGGAGTGTCAGGGTCGATTCTTTCTCTACAGTGTCAACAGCAATGACGTTTGGTTTTCTCTTATCCATAGCGTGTGCTTAGAATCCTTGGGCTAAAATGGGTCTTCTGACAAAAATATAAAAGATAATCTCAGTATAAAATGCGACCAGTGATTTTTATGATTTTACGAGCTGCTCTATGTGAGAGGTTAGTCGCTTGCCTTGGCTGTTGAGGGGGATCTCATCAACAACACGATACTTTCTTGGAATAGCGATTGGCTCTAACCATTTTCTGAGTTCTGAACGTAACATTAACCAGAATTTACCTTTACTCATGGTTGCGAGAGTCGCTTGGCCTTCCTCTGATAATACCAAAACCGATGCTAAAATTAAGCGTTCAGGCTCTTCAAAGGGAATGACCACACACTCGCTTATCCAAGGCAGTTGCTCAAGTCGCTTTTCGACTTCAACCAGTGATACTCGTTTTTCTTCTATCTTGATCACTCGGTCGGTTCGGCCTTTCAATATGAATTGATTCTCTGAGACCATTTCGCATTCATCGGCGGTTTGATACCAGTTGTTTTTGTCGATGTACGGCGACAATAACTTAATGCAATTCTCACTATTAAGACTAGCCTTAATACAGTCAAAAAGCTGCCAAGGTGTTTGAACGCTCTGTTGCTGACGAAACGCGATGCCGCCGGTTTCTGTGCTGCCAAACACCTCGATAGGTAAATGCCCAAGCAGATCTCGTGATTGATGAGCCGACTCGGTAGGTAAAGGGCCACCAGAAGAGAACACCCCCGCTAGATGCGTAGACTTTGTCTCGTGTTTTAATCGTTTGAGTAGCGCAGGGCTGCTGATCAGCACGCTCTGCTTGTTAGCGTGAGACAGGATCTGTTCCGGGTATTCGAGATTGTTTCGAGAAAATGGAACGCTAGAACAAAGCGGCCATAAGATTCGAAACAACAGACCATAGATATGTTGGTGTGAGACGGTGCTGTGGACTTGGTTGTCTTTAAGCAAGGCGCCCCAGTTTTTATCTAGCTGAGCGATTTCAATATCTAGGTGTTCTAAGGTCTTATGGATTGCTTTTGGTGTACCGCTTGAGCCTGAAGTAAACAAGGTCAATTGGATTGCTGCTAACTCAATGGCGGGAAGATTATCGGTTAGAGGTTCTCGTATTTCGGTGTCTAATAAGGTTTGGATATTGCGAACTTCATTTATTTCCACTGCACCAATCGCATCATCGACCAACAGACAGTCAAAATGCTCACTCAGCTCGGCAAGCGCACACGGTTGATAGTTACCTGGCAAGATGATGTGTTTGTTGCTGGCTGCGCACGCTAAAAAGGCCACTGAAAATAGGTAGCTGTCTTGGGTGCAAATCGCAACTCGTTGAAAAGGGGATGAAGATAAAAGCTGTACGAGTTGAGATAAGTCGTCGTTAAATGTTTGCCACGAAATCTCGCTATTGTCGTCAAAGCAGACAATACAATCAGGCGATCTGTTCTGACTGAGAAGTTCAGACAAGGAAGTGTAAGAGACGGTTTGGGTCATAACAATTTAACTCTGACGAATGCGCTGTCTTACTACCCACTCTCCTGCAAAGAGCAACCCTGCAAATACATAGCTGAGTAAGCCATTGTATAGAGTCCATATTTCAAGAGGTTGGAAGCAGGTGTAAAGGGCGATAGAGCCATTGATAACAAAAAACAGACACCAAACTTTGGTGACTGTTCGTGTGTAATCAACGCCACTTTGTGGAAGTTCTGGCTCTTGGAGGCGAGCAAGCCGCTCGATAATCGTTTGCGGTTGCCATAGGCTCGAGGCGAACACAACCAGCATACAAACATTAACGATGACGGGGTAATAAGTTAGCCAGCCGTGCTGTTTGAAGGTTAACCCTAATGCCAGCAGAACAATTCCGGCACTTCCGCTGATCCAAGCTAGGTGTTTTAGCTCTTTGATTTTAGCCTGACCACCGGTGAAAATGCGGACAGCAAAAATAGCGGCTAAGACGATACCAACGGTTTGTAGGCCAAACTTGTTGAGTCCAAAGTAAACCGCTATTGGATAAGTGAAAAGTATGATTGCCGACAGTAAAGTCAGCAGAGGACGCATTATGCGTCCTTCAATAGTTCAACCACAGACTCGACAACGTCATTAACGGTGCGTACTGCTTTGAACTCTTCAGGCTTGATCTTCTTACCTGTAACGTTCTGTAAGTGAACGACCAAATCAACGGCATCAATGCTGTCGAGATCGAGGTCGAGATAAAGGTGTGCTTCTGGAGTGATATCTTCAGCATCAAGCTCAAACAGCTCGATAAGCGCATCTTTAACCTGGTTGAATACTTCTTGTTGGTTAGCTTGTGTCATAAAGATCTGTCTAGTTGTTTGTTTTAGATGAAATGTAGTTAGCTAGGTTTTCAACCGATGCAAAATGCTGGCGAGTGTTTGAATCGTCGGCATCGATAACAATGTTGTACTTTTTCTTGATAGCAAGGCCGAGCTCAAGGGCATCGATAGAATCTAATCCAAGTCCATCACCAAACAGTGGTGCTTCCGTTTCAATTTCATCAATGCTCATATCTTCAAGATTCAGTGCGTCGATAATCAGTTGTTTTAGTTCGTTGTGTAATGTTTCCACTTAGGCCTACTTAGTACTTTATCTAAATGCTACTTCAAGGGGGGCGATTCTACATTATGTGATGTATTTTCGAAACGCTGATATCACCAGTTGTTTTATTGATGAGCTAAATATTCTCTTCGGAAGGAAAAATAGTCTGTGCAAGGTGTTGATTGAGGCGCCTTGCTGCCGAAGTTAAGTTGTTTGAATTCTCAATAAAGGGTGCGACGTCTATTTTACCTTTCACTGCGATATGAAAAAAGGGTTTAGTGGCAGGAACTTGATACCATTTTTTCTCTTTTGTTAAGAATGTCGGAGAAACTGTAATATGAATCACGCGTAAGTCGGTTTGTGTTCGAGTGGCAATTTGTGCCGCACCACGTTGTAAGGATGGTTCAATTCCTGGCGTTGTGCGAGTTCCTTCAGGGAAAACTAACAATACATTTCCACGCGAAAAGCGTTCTTCACAGCGTTCTAAAAGATCGTCAGGGGTTTGGTTGGGTATGTATCCCGCTGCTTTGACAATCCTCTTCATAAACGGGTTTTCCCATATTGCCGCTTTAACAAGACAATCACATTGAGGAAGTTGAGAGGCGATCAGTACATAGTCAATCAAGCTAGGGTGATTGGCGACAATGATGCAGTTGCGATCTTCGCGGAGCAGTTCGGCGCCATCAATTTGGTAATCAATCGCGCCTGTGAACTTCATTATTTGGCAGAATGCATTGAATGAGAAACGGATTAATCGTTGTGCTTTGAGCTCTCTTTCTATGACGTTGCGAGTCGTTAGGGCGATCGAAGGTAAGATTAAGAAGCTTAAGACTAAGCCTCCCAAACCAAAGATGGTAAAGCAGAGCCCCGTCGCGAATACTCGCCAACATTGGCCTACTTTGCTCATTTCTGTGCACCTGCTTGGGCGTTATTGACCCAGGACCAGTTTTGGTGCTTACCAGCAATAGTCCAATGCTGTGTTCCCAATAGGATATGTTGTAGCGTTTGTAGGCCTTGTGGTAAATCAGCGGCTGAGCTGTCTCTAACTTTGGGGGGGCTAGCGATTGGTTTACTTGTTACTGCTCTCGAAACTGAGTAGTCACTGCCTGCAGTGAGGACTAAACCTAGAGCGTAGTCAGCATAGTGCTGATTTTCGTATTCTCGATATACATCAGGCAGAGGTTGGTCGAAGTCAATGACGAGTACACGATGTGACGGATACTGATGTAGGTAAAGATAAGCTTCAATCAGGGCGTTGTGAAAGGTATCTTGCCCAGAAGCGATAGAGGTCAGTGGAATCGGTGCTTTTGCAGCAATCGTTGTTAGGCCTGCTGCGGTGTTGTGTACTGATTGGGAAAACGCCATTGGAGAGGCATCGTCACCTTCTAATATTGATTGAATCAAAGCAACAGTTCGGTGGAGCTCACCATGTCGACTGGCAAAAACCAGATAATCAATCGAGGTATCTTTTAATAGGGTTAATGCGGTTTGGACAGCGAGTTTGCTTTGCATGCTCATTCGACGGCGCATCATGGGCGGGATGGCTTTAAATTCGGTTGAGCCACTTTGTGGCCAATCTAAATGAGTGCTCCACGTTTGCCACTCGGCAACGGAATAGAGGCCTGGCGAATTTGCTGACCATTTTTCAATATTAAACGACATTAATTGGGATTGATTTGACATAGAGTATTGATTTACTTTGGGTCTAACTAATACTATGCATGCTTATAAATAAACACGGGTAAGGAGTTTAAATGAAATTACTAAAAATAGCCGTTTCAATGTTATTTATACTCGTTCTTGCAGGCTGTGGACGTGTCCAACCTGTAATGAATGTTGAGGATACTCCAGTTGCTTTGAATCTTCAAAGTAAACAGGTGAAATCAGCAATTTATGAGTCTGCTGAGAACCGAGGTTGGTTGGTTTCAGAAATTAAGCCAGGCCTAATCCGTGCTGAACTGTATGTCCGTTCATATCATGCTGTGGTTGATATTCCATATAATGATAAGTTTTACTCTATTCTTTACGTCGAATCCGAGAATTTGAAGTACGACGATGGTGAAATACACCGTAATTACAACCGTTGGGTTAATAACTTGAACGTTGATATTAAACGCAAGCTTGCACAAATGGCTGCTATGTAGCTCTCTATTATTTTAAAGTTAGGTTTTTCGTGTCGGAATATAAATTAGATCCATTTAACGCATTAGAAGCAAAAACAGAAGCGCAAAAATTGTCTTTTGCTCCTATTGTTTTTCATACAGCTCGTACACTTCGTGATTTAGGTATTTTGAAAGCGTTAGATGACGCGGGCAATGATGGTTTACCCGCTGAAACTATTTCTCAAGCAACGGGTGTATCCGAATACGGTGTCAAAGTTCTGCTTGATATGGCGCTGAGTGCTCATATCGTTACTTGGGATAAGCCCCATTATAAAATGGCTAACCTAGGCTTCTATCTATTGCACGATGGCATGACCAACGCAAATATGGATTTCACGGCTGATGTTTGTTATGCCGCGATGATGCATTTAACCGAAGCAATAGAAGAAGGTACACCTGCAGGCCTGAAAGAGCTGGGTGATTGGGAAACGATTTACCAAGGTTTGTCTCAATTACCAGAAAAAGCAAAAGAAAGCTGGTTTAAGTTTGATCATTTCTACTCAGATCGTTCGTTCCCTGTATTGCTTGAGAAAGTTTTCAGTAAGAAGCCTAAATCGCTGGTGGATATTGGCGGTAATACAGGTAAGTGGGCAATGCAATGTTGTAACTACGACTCTGATGTCGAGGTGACGATTGTCGATTTGCCGCAGCAATTAGAAATGGCAATGGCAAACGCAACACAGCACGGTCATCAAGACCGAGTGACTCCATTCCCCGCTAACATGCTTGATAAACAGCAAGCGCTGCCGACAGGTACGGATGTGTGGTGGATGAGTCAGTTCCTTGATTGCTTCTCGCCATTGGAAATTCTTAGCATATTAAAGCGTGTTCGCTCTCATATGTCAGAAGACGCGACTGTTTATATTCTTGAACTGTTTTGGGATGCACAGAAATACGATGCGGCTTCTTATAGCTTAAATGCGACGTCTCTCTACTTCACTTGCTTGGCCAACGGCAACAGCCGCTTTTACCGCAGTGAAGATTTCCTAGAGATAGTGGAAGAGGCTGGCTTTGATGTGGTGACTCGTACCGACGATATCGGTCTTGGGCATACGCTTCTGGAGCTGAAAGCTAGCGCGAAATAATCATGGTAAACATGGCTTAAATTAATGAAAAAACTGTCAACTCAAGTAGTGATCATCGGAGCTGGCCCATCAGGGTCTATTGCTGCGTCTTTGCTTCATAAAAAAGGCATCGATGTTCGAGTGATTGAAAAAAGCCTTTTCCCCCGTTTTTCTATTGGTGAAAGCCTGTTACCAGCGTGCATGGAAGTGATCGAACAAGCGGGCATGAGCGAAGCTGTGGCTAATGCTAACTTCCAATTTAAAGATGGCGCGGCTTTTCGTAAAAATGGTGTTTATACGGCGTTTAATTTTGAAGATAAGTTCTCTTCTGGGCCGGGAACGACGTTTCAGGTTCAACGAGGCGCGTTTGATAAGGTAATGGCAGACTGTGCTGAAGCGCAGGGTGTTACCATTGATTACCAACATGAACTGATAGGCATTAATTTCGCTGAAGACCATACTATACTAGATGTACAAATACAGGGTGGAGAGCGTTATCAGTTAGAGGCTCAATACGTCCTGGATGGTAGTGGTTTTGGTCGAGTGTTACCCAAGATGCTCGATTTAGAAGAGCCATCACGACTTCCTCCGCGCAAAGCTATCTTCACACATATTAATGATCATATCTCAGCAACGGATACTGATCTTGAATACGATCGCAGTAAAATTTTGGTCTCGGTACATCCAACCAATCCTGATGTTTGGTATTGGTTGATTCCCTTCAGTAACGGAGTCTCTTCATTCGGTGTGGTAGGGGAACCTAAATTCTTTGAATCATACCCAGAAGACAAGATTTCGGCGATTAAGCAGCTGGCAACAGAAGAGTCGGGCTTGGCCGAGATTTTGGCAAATGCGGAGTATCCAAATCCCGCAGGCGAAATTGGTGGCTATTCTGTCAACGTTAAACATCTTGCAACCGATAAGTATGCATTACTGGGTAATGCAGGGGAATTTCTTGACCCTGTATTTTCATCGGGAGTGACTATTGCGATGAAGTCGGCTCAGTTTGTGGTTGAGTGTGTGGAAAAACAACTCAATGGCGAGAAAGTCGACTGGGATCGTGAATACGCTGAACCATTGATGATTGGGGTAAATACTTTTAGAACGTATGTTGAAGGGTGGTACTCGGGGGCTCTTCAGGATGTGATTTTCTATCAAGAACCAAACCCGAAGATAAAGCAAATGGTATGTTCGATTTTGGCGGGCTACGCATGGGATCAAAGCAACCCCTATGTAAACGAGTCAAAACGTCGATTGAAGACGCTGGCAGAGATATGCCGAAGCTAGATGGTCTATTTAGTATGTAATACCAATCGTAGTAAATAACTGGTCATCCTAGCTGGTTAAAACGCTCAATAACTACGTTAGAAATTTTGATTGTAGAATAACTACTTATCGAAAATTTCTGCCTTGTTCTTAAGCCTTTTTCCTGCGCTATTTATGATCACTTACTTACTGTGATTGGTATAACAGCATGCTAAATGGTCACTATGGTTAGCCATGAATCAAAACAGCCGCAATGCGCGGCTGTTTTTGTATTTGATAATCAGCCTCTCAGATCGAATACCAACTCCATTACGTCAGAATCCAAAGTTTCTAACGAAGTTATCGAGGTTGATACTACTTCAGATCAATGCTGTTCAATCGTCCCATAAAGATAAGCAGCTCAATCACATCTTTGTGAGCTTCAAGCAGTGCTCGTTTGGTTTGGCTGTAGGCTGCGAGTCGACCGTGTTTCCGTATAGAACATACTTTCGTTCTGTATTTGTAATCACCATTCTCAGAGAAAACACGCCATTTCGCTATGTAGCACTCGTCGCGATGTTCAGGGTCACTCTGCGTTGGATTAGGCTTAAATACAATTTTAGGCTCTAAACTATGAGGCAGACGTGTCATGAGATAGGGCTCTTTGAGGACCTTTGGCCAAAACTTGCCCCAAAGCTGTCTACCTAGCTCATCTCTTAATTTGATGGTTTTCTTGAGTGCTTTGTCTTCCCCCATACGAACAAAGCCAACTGAACGATGTAATACCGTATCGTCGGGTGTATGAATGTGGATCTTAAAAGCGGTCTTACCTTTCGAGATAAAGCGGTAACCGGTAGCACCAATTAGATTATTCTGGCTCATAGTTCGCTAAATGATGATTATGTTATTAATAAGGTTACGACAAATACCACGAAACCGAAACTAATCCTCATGAAAAAAATAAAGCCTTAGTATTTTTGCTAAGGCTTTATTAGAAAACATGAGTTGATGGTGCTGCTAACTACATGACTTTCTGCATTACATCACCAATTTGAATGCTTCCAGCAAGGCTTGGTTGATCAATGGTGAGTTCAGCTTCGTTTTCATAAACGCGAGAAACCGTCAGGGTGATATCACTTTGAGAGACCTTATTGCGTGGCAAGCCTCTTTGGTCGATAAATGAACCTGTGTGCCAAAGCTGAAGTTTGTCACCTTGTTCTACACCGTGCATTCGGCCTAAATCAATGGTCACCATATTCCCAAACACAGCAGCAACTTCAGGAAGCGTGATTTTACAAGATACTTCCGATTCTAAATCCAACATAATATTACGACTGACACGAAGCATCATGCTGCCATAGGTTGATGCCCAGAAACGAGCACTGCGGGTGTCGATTTCACTGGTCTTCGCAAATGGCCATTTTGCTACTTCGCGATAGCTTCGGTTGTAAACCTGATGACCTGTTTTACCATCGAATACCTGCATTTCTAACGCAAATTGGCGATTGATAATGTCGTCTTTCAAAAGCTTCGATTCAATGGTTGCGGTTAAGTCGGTGATGTCACCACCTATGATGTACTGTGCCCCCGTATCTTGTGCGATCATTTTGATCACTTCCGGTCGACGCTTGTCTATGTCGTAATTTGTTGTGCCAACAGAGACAAAACTGCGAGATTCTTGCGCCAGTTGTCGGTTAACGACATGGCCAAAATCATCACCAATGTTATAGATTCGGCCCATCACAGCTTGTTGTGGAGAGCTTACATCAATACTACCGACCAAAAACGTCTTCTTATATTGGCTTTCATGGCAAGCACTTGCCGAAGGGTAGATGTCTATCCTTGCAGTGACCATTATATTGCCACCGCGTTTCTTCTCTTTTTCTACTAAGATGTAGCGCACTTCATGATTGGTAAATTGAAATTCTTTCTTTTTTGCATCTAAGTAGGGGGTGAGGTTTGCAATACTGCCGATGTCAGCGCCAGAGAACTGTATGGCTTTGTAAACGGCATCCTCTAGGGCATGAACCCTTGCCGCATCCTCTGACGATACGATGGTTGCAGTACCGGTAACTTCATACCAAGAGGCATGAGTACTGAAGCTGATGGTTGTCAGTAAACTTATTGAAAATAAGTAATAAATTATTTTTTTCATCTATTCGTTACCAGTTGGGTATAAATATTGCTTAACAAATATCTATAAGCTTAAAGCTGACTCAAGTGCGTTTTTCATAATCTGAACCATTAATGAAAAGCAAAGATTGTTCCAACATTGTAATCCATTGAAAAGAGTCATGGCGAGAACATATTGGAACAGCAAGCACTAAATATATCTGGAGATAAGAGAATGAAAAAATGGCTCGTAGTAATGAGTGTCATGTTAATGACATCATGCGCTTATTCGCCAATCTATAACGGTAAGTCTGAGTATTCAGGCAGTCCGTTTATGTTGATGGACAGCCCGCGTCATACCATGGATTTTTTCGTGGAAAGCATGACCGAAGATTTGATCTTGTCGAATACGAGTATTTCAGCCAGAACACCCATTGCCATTACCTCGTTTGTCGATCTGCAACACATGGACACAACCAGTTGGTTAGGAAACTCGGTATCAGAAGGTTTCATTCATCAGTTTCAGCGTCGAGGTTTTAAAGTGGTTGATTTTAAAACCACAGGCTCTATCCAAGTGACCCACCAGGGGGATTTTGCTATTAGCCGCGATTGGAAAGACTTAGCCCAAGAGCAAGACGTCCAGTATGTTTTGACTGGAACTATGCTTCGTCAAGAAGGCGGTGTTCTAGTGAATGCTCGTGTGGTTGGAATGCAAACTCGCATCGTTGTTGCTTCCGCACAAGGCTTTTTACCTGCAGACCGTATTGGTCGTGACTTAGATACCCTGAACAGTATTCGAACTCAAGATGGGGTTATTATTCGTTCTGATCCAACGATCAGTCAGCCTCATACTGTTATTCTTCGCCCTTAGGAGTTCGTGATGAAGAAGTTAATATTTGTTGTTGCCGCTTTATTGCTTGTCGGCTGTCAACCATTACAAAGCATGAGACCTAATGACTTTTTGGTTGCGGTTGGCTACGCGAGTGTCAGCGAGCAGAAAGGTCGTAATGACGAAGAGAAACGTATTCGAGCAATGAGAGCCTCTAAAATTGATGCGTATCGTGAACTTGCCGAGCAAGTGTATGGTATGCGCGTGAGTGGTCGAGCTGAGCTTGAAGATCAGCGTCTTGGTACTGAGAGAACTTCAGGCGCGGTTGATGGTGTTATCCGTGGTGCCGAAGTGGTGCGCAGTTACCCTGTTGGCGACAGCTATGTGACTGAACTGCGGTTAGATATCCAAAAAATGGAACAACTGCGTAATTATGGCGAAGTTCAGCCAGTGCCTGAGAAGAGACAACAAACGTTGTTCTAGTTTAAGGATCGTCTAGTTATAGGTTTCTCCTTTTATATTGGCTGCTATTCGCTTTCCAGATGGCGTAACGGCAACCAGTAACGGTTATGAATAAGAAAGCGGTAAGTATTAAAGTACTTGCCGCTTTTTTGTTTATCGGCTTGGGGAGTACATTCACAGGTTTAGTGGGAGATTTGACTGGTGTAACGAGAAGGGTAGGCTGAGATACAGATACAGATACAGATACAGATACAGATACAGATATGAGAAGGAGGTGGTTTACCTAACTAGGCTTTAACGTTGGTTCCTAGCGTAGAAATTGTATGCGTTTGGCCTCCGGCATTGTAGGTCATGCCAATTTTGCCGTGACTTTGCTGCATCATATTGCTGAGTTTTTTGAAGCTAAGGTGTGCTCGATTCAAGGCTTCGCCATTTACCAAGTTCGCTTGATGACAGTCGTGCACTATGGATTTGATGGTTGTGACTAACTGAGCAAGTTCAGGGTTCTCGGTCAGTTCAGATATATTAGTATGGGCAGCGATTCGTTGATCGGTTGATCTTAGTTGTTCAACAAGAACCACTTTCTCTTTGGCTATTCGCTCAATATCGCTTGATTGTCGGCTTGTAATAGCGATTTTCTCTGAACTCAATAATTCAGATAAGGCTTTGGCATTTTGAAGTTGGAAATTAACTAAATCTGCTAGTGCCGCCATAATGTAACCTACTAATAACCTCGTGTACTTTAAGATAATAACTTTATTTTAAAGCTAATGTTTGCTTAAAGACCTTTTAATTCGTTTTCAAATTTCATCATGTTGTCGGCCAACTTTTCTGGATCAACAGTGTATGAACCATTTGCGATCGCTTCTTTTATTGCCGCGACTTTCACTGAATCGAAACTTGGTTGTGCTGCCATCTCTTGATGGAGTTGACCAATCGCCTTGCCTTGTTGGCTTAGTGAAACCGCATCTTTGCTTGCTGGTGATTTAGATGATGCATCAGATCTTGATGCCTCAGACTTAGAATCAGAGCGTACTGCTGAGCGGTTAGTGCTCGCTAGGGTTTGCCCTGAACGAATATTATCAATACCTGCCATAGTTAAGCCTTTTTCTTCAAAATGGGAACCTGTACAGTCAATATCGACCATGGGTGAGAATACTTTAGCAATTTTTAGCTCAATAGTCGAAAACGAACCAAACACCTCAACCGTTATAATTGGATGTTAGAGTTGAGAATAAAAGCGCTAACGATACCGACACTTTAAAGTGAAGTGTTAAAAGTAAACCGTGACTTCAGACATGCTGGTAACAATACCTTCGATTATACGCTGTGATTTGTCATTTTTCACCCTAACTTGATCACCCATTGAGCCATCGGTAAGTGCAGTACCTTTGGTGGTAATGGTCATGCCACCTTTTACTGCCTGTATGATAACCTTCTCATTTCGGCATACGACACAAATATCGCCTCTTTCGACAACATCACCGGGTCTTAGGTTCTTTTTTACCTTAGCACCGATGACTTGTTGTGGAGTGGTAAAGCCTTGGCGACGAAATTTGTTGAGAGAAATCATCGTAGTCGTGACGTCGTATTGACCGACAATTTCGCCTCTCGCCAGTGAGCGAGTCGTTGTGACAAGTGGTACTGACATTGAAAGGCGCACTGGCACGTAAACACGCCATTCATCAGGAACACAACGAACTAAAACAGTAATGCTGCTGCGAGTGTTGGTTGTTGTAGAGGCACTTGTCTCAAGGGGGATAGGACAATTTGTTGCTTTGATTCTAGAGTCTACATTAGCGGAATTAACAAAAAGTTCACCGCCTCGCGGTTGCTCCACCGAGTCAAGGATGTGTTGCTCAGCCGCTGATTGGATCATGTCAATTTGTTCCGGCGTTGCCGCGTGTGTAAAAAAACTAAACAATATTGTTAGAATGCCGATAAACTTAGCGACAGTTTTAAAAATAGTTCTACACATAGCTATGGAAAAAAGATATATGTTTGCTTTATGATATGTCATTTTATTTCTCTAGTGGTTCGTAGCCTGCAGTAGACTAACACTTTCTATCCAAAAAGTTTGATATGGAGATGAGCTCATGACGGGTATTCTTGATTCAGTGAATCAGCGTACGCAACTCGTCGGTCAAAACCGATTAGAATTACTAACCTTTCGCCTAATGGGGCGTCAGCGTTACGGTATTAATGTATTTAAAGTGAAAGAGGTTTTACAATGCCCTCGTCTGACTTTAATGCCAAATTTACATCATCTCGTAAAAGGTGTGGCTCATATTCGTGGTCAGACAGTTTCTGTCATTGATTTGAGCCTAGCGGTAGGCGGACGTCCTACATCTGATATCGATAAGTGCTTTGTGGTGATTGCTGAATTTAACCGTACTATCCAAGCATTCCTCGTAAGCTCTGTAGATAGAATTGTTAATATGCACTGGGAAGCTATTCTTCCACCACCAGATGGTTCAGGTAAAGATAATTACCTAACAGCGGTAACCAACATCGATAATGAATTGGTTGAAATTCTGGATGTTGAAAAGATTCTTGCTGAGATATCACCTGTTGATGAAACCATGGATAGCAGAATCGCAGAGGAAATTGCAGAAGTTGAACAAGAGAAAGAATTGGTTCGCCGAATCTTGATTGCTGATGACTCGACGGTTGCTCGTAAGCAGGTTCAACGTGCTATAGAATCTATTGGTTTTGAGGTCATTGCTGTCAAAGATGGTAAAGAAGCCTATGAGACTCTGATGAAAATGGCATCGGAAGGCAGTATTTACGATCAAATTTCATTGGTGATTTCAGATATTGAAATGCCTGAAATGGATGGATACACGCTGACTGCTGAGATTCGTCGTCACGCAGAACTAAAAGATTTATACGTAATTTTGCACTCATCATTGAGTGGTGTATTTAACCAAGCCATGGTTGAGCGTGTAGGGGCTAACTCCTTCATCGCGAAATTCAATCCTGATGAGCTTGGTGGCGCGGTTAAAGCTGCGTTAACTAACTAAAAGAGACATTAATGACTGCTATAACAATAAGTGATCAAGAGTATCGCGATTTCAGCCGTTTCTTAGAATCTCAATGTGGCATTGTATTAGGTGACAGTAAGCAGTATTTAGTGCGCAGTCGTTTAAGCCCATTAGTAACGAAGTTTAATGTTGCTTCATTGTCTGATTTGCTAAGAGATGTAGTGACAGGTCGAAACCGTGAGTTGAGAGTGGCGGCAGTGGATGCTATGACGACTAACGAGACACTTTGGTTCCGAGATACTTATCCGTTTGCTGTACTAGCGGATAAACTTCTACCGGAAATAGCGGCAAATAAACGTCCTATCAAGATTTGGTCTGCGGCAAGCTCTTCAGGTCAAGAACCATACTCAATGGCTATGACGATACTTGAGACCCAAGCACGTAAGCCGGGTATGTTGCCAAATGTATCGATTACCGCTACTGATATTTCAGCAAGTATGTTAGATATGTGCCGCACTGGCGCTTATGACAACCTTGCCTTGGGCCGAGGACTTTCTCCTGAGCGCCGTCGCACTTTCTTTGAAGATGCTGGCGATGGTCGTATGAAAGTGAAAGACAACGTTAAGCGAATGGTAAACTTCCGTCCTCAGAACTTGATGGAGAGCTATGCACTGTTAGGCAAATTCGACATTATCTTTTGTCGTAACGTGTTGATTTATTTCTCTCCGGATATGAAGTCAAAAGTACTTAACCAGATGGCAAATAGCCTGAATCCTGGTGGTTACCTGTTATTGGGTGCGTCTGAATCGTTAACCGGCTTAACAGATCGTTTTGAAATGGTTCGCTGTAATCCAGGCATCATCTACAAATTAAAGTAATTAGTGTCACCACTTTAAGGTGCAATATTACTGTCCAGATTTAAAACCCAGCCAAGTGCTGGGTTTTCTTTTTCTCATTTAATCTATATCTTTAAGTCAGAGTGACATTCCAATTTACTCTATTTGTTGGCTTGTATATTGCAAGTTTACCCACGAGTAACCTGTAAAAGTAATGGTCGGCCACTTTATTTTTAAAGTTGGTATATATATTGCTTGGGTTATTTCATAACAGTCAGTTCTTGAGTTGAGGTTTACATGGCTATTTCTTTTGACAATGCTTTAGGCATTCACCAGCACACAGTTGGTGTACGTGAGCGTAACGCTGAGGTGCTTTCCACCAATATCGCGCAAGCTAACACGCCTGGGTATAAAGCAAAGGGATTAGACTTTAATAAATCACTGCAGGCGGCAAGTTCTGGGGCAAGCATTGGTCTTAGCCGAACAGACGGTCGGCATATTTCTGCCTCAACAACGGTGAATGGGGAAACGAAGTATCGAATTCCTACGCAACCTGATACTGGAGATGGCAATACGGTTGATTTGGATTTGGAACGAAATCTTTTCATGCAAAACCAAATTAGGCATCAAGCCTCTCTCGACTTCTTAGGAAGTAAGTTCAAGAATTTAACTAAAGCGATAAAAGGGGAATAACTAGATGAGCTTATTTAATGTATTCAATGTGACTGGTTCTGCGATGAGTGCTGAATCTGTTCGTCTAAATACTACCTCAAGTAACCTTGCTAACGCAGACAGTGTAAGTAGCTCTGCTAAAGACACTTACAAGGCTCGTCACGCAGTGTTTGGCGCTGAGTTAAATCAGGCACGTAATAGTGGTCACACTGTGCCAGTAAAAGTATTAGGTATCGTAGAAAGCGATAAACCGCTGAATGCGGAGTACAACCCAGATCACCCGTTAGCGAACAACGAAGGCTACATCTATAAGCCTAACGTTAACGTTATGGAAGAAATGGCAAACATGATTTCAGCATCACGTGCGTATCAAACAAACGTACAGGTTGCTGACTCGAGTAAACAAATGCTGCTGCGTACGCTGCAGATGGGTCAATAAGGATAAGGAGGTAGCAAATGGCTGGAATCAACAATGTTGGTCAAAGCGGCTTGTCCTATGTTGACCAGCTGAAGAGTCTTCAAGATGGTGCTAAGAAGCCCGATGAAACGACAGGTAAGCAAGATCTTAAACAAGATGACTTCTTATCGTTGTTGACTAAGCAACTTGCACAACAAGACCCTTTTAAGCCGGTTAGCAATGACCAGATGATTGCGCAAATGGCTTCATTTGCGACCGTAGATGGCATTGGCAAAATGAATACACAGTTTGAAAGCTTGAATTCATCAATGACCTCTAACCAAGCACTGCAGGCATCTTCTTTGGTTGGCCGCGATGTATTGGTTCCTGGAGCGGCAGGTGTGAAACAAGGTGATGGCGGTATGGCGTCAATGGTTAAGCTTCCTCAGGCAATGGACAATGTAATGGTCCGTGTTGAGAATGAAGTTGGCCAATTGGTTCGCACTTTTGATATCGGCTCAAAACCATCTGGTGACACGCGTGTTGAGTGGGACGGAAAAGACGAAGACGGTAATCCATTGCCGGCCGGTAAATACAACGTGAAAGCGTCGGGTTTATTGGAAGGTGAGAACACAGAGTTCCAAGTGTCGAGTTATGCGAACGTGAACAGTGTGCTTCTTGGTAAAGGCGATGGCAACGTACTACTCAATCTGGCTGGTTTTACATCGCCAGTACGACTTGCTGAAGTACTAGAAGTTGGTAAAGCGTAGCTCTTTTTAGAGTGATTATGCTAGCTAGATTAGGAGAATATTGGAATGTCATATGTATCTTTAAGCGGTCTATCCGCTGCACAGTTAGACCTGAATACAACCAGTAACAACATTGCGAACGCAAACACATTTGGCTTTAAAGAGTCTCGTGCGGAGTTCGGGGATGTTTACTCAAGCTCGTTGTTCACTAACGCAAAAACGACGCCAGGAGGTGGTGCGCAAGCTAGCCAAGTGGCACAACAGTTCCATGAAGGTTCAAGTATCTATACGAATAACCCAATGGACTTGCGTGTAAGTGGTACAGGTTTCTTTGCAGTATCGAAAGACCGTATGGTGCCAGAGATCAATGAACTAACGCGTAATGGTGCATTTCACCTAAACAAAGACAACTACATGGTTACGGCCAATGATGAGTTTCTTTTAGGTTATGATGTCGATCCAAACTCGGGTGAAGTTCTTTCTTATGCACCAAAGCCTCTCGACATTCCAGCTGAGTTTGGTAAGCCTAAACAGACAGAAAACATTGAAGTAGGGGTTAACCTTCCTGCGAACGGTGATCTTAAAGACCCGGCAACATTTGACTTCAAAGATCCAGATACCTATAACCGTGCAACGTCTTCGACGGTCTACGATTCTATGGGACAGTCTTACAAGTTAACGACTTACTACCTAAAAGATCAGACTCAACCGAATACTTGGCAAACGTACTACACCATGTCAGATGAAACGGGCGAGAAGCCGGTAAATATTACTGGTGGCGACGCGACGAATTCAGCAGGTCATGTTGGTCACACCATGAAATTCAACAATGACGGTACCTTAGCAAGCCTTAACAGTGGTCAGCCAATTCTATCTGATCCTATCGGCGCTGGTGAGAACGCAATTGATTTGAACGGTGCAGATCCGACACAGGTACTTAACTTTGGTCTGGATTCTTCAACTCAGTTTGCCGCTCCATTCGAACTGTCTAGGTTTGATGAAGATGGCGCGACAACTGGTTTCTTAACGAAAATCGATTTCGATGAGTACGGCAGTGTTCTAGGCAGTTACTCAAACGGTGAAAATGTGATACTAGGCCGCGTAGGTTTAGTTCGTGTACCTAATGAGCATGGTCTAGATAAGAAAGGCGGCACTCAATGGGATTCTACTAACGCTTCAGGTGATAAAATCTGGGGTGAATCAAATAAAGGTTCATTTGGTAGTATCAACAATGGCTCACTAGAGCAGTCGAATATCGATATGACTCAAGAATTGGTTGATTTGATTTCTGCTCAACGTAACTTCCAAGCGAACTCTCGTTCTCTAGAAGTACACAACCAACTACAACAGAATATTCTTCAGATTCGTTAATCGTTTCGAGCGTTTGAATCATCTGCGAATACCCAATTCAATGTTATTGAATTGGGTATTGTTGATGAATTACGTATGGCTGTTTGTTTTTCTATTTGCCGCCCCTATTGCCGCCCGGTAATGCCTCTGGCAACAATTCTTCCTCAATGATCCTTTATGGTCAGTTTTTTTTGTTGTTTCTCCGTTTAAGTTTTTGATAAATAACAGTTAAAAATATTGGCATAGTGTTTGCTTTATTAGTTCCAGAAAATGATTTTTGGAGCAAAATTATGGATCGCGCACTGTTTCTTGCCATGAGCGGCGCTAAGCAAAATATGCAGGCTTTGCAGCTGCGTTCGAACAACCTTGCCAATGTAAGTACAACGGGTTTCCGTGCTGATTTAGCACAGGCACGTTCAATGCAAGCGTATGGCGAAGGTATGCCTACTCGTGTTTTCAGCATGACAGAGCGTCCGGGTCATAATTTCGCTCAGGGTAGTGTGGTTACTACAGGCCGAGATCTAGACGTCACCATTCAAGGTGATGGTTGGATTTCAGTTATGGACAACACTGGTCGTGAAGGTTTAACTCGTAACGGTAACCTAAGGGTTGACCAAAACGGTCTACTTACCAACGCAAGTGGCCATTTAGTGCTTGGTGAAAACGACGCACCAATCACGCTCCCAATCCCAATCAGTAAAGTAGAAATTGGTACTGATGGTACGATTTCGGTGATTCCTCAAGGCGCTCCAGCTGAAGAATTAGCCGTAGTTGATCGTATTAAGCTTGTGCGTCCAGATAACCAAAGCTTGTTTAAAGATACGAATGGCCTCTTCCGTTCGAAAAACCCAGATCAGGCATACGAAGCAGATGCAGCGGTAACGTTGCTTAAAGGTGCTATCGAAGGCAGTAACGTAAATGCCGTAGGTGAAATGACCAGCTTAATTGACTTACAACGTCAGTTTGAAATGCAGGTCAAGATGATGAGCACAGCAGAGGAAATGGACAAGTCGTCTGATTCACTGCTTCGTATGAGCTAATAGAATTTTAAGGAAATTACTATGCATCCAGCATTATGGGTAAGTAAAACCGGTTTAGACGCCCAACAAACCAATATTTCAACAATTTCAAACAACCTTGCCAACGCCTCAACCATTGGTTTTAAAAAGAGCCGCGCGGTGTTTGAAGATCTGTTCTATCAGAATATTAACCAACCAGGTGGCCAATCGTCTCAGAATACTGAGTTGCCAAGTGGTTTGATGTTGGGTGCTGGTTCTAAGGTAGTTGCAACCCAAAAGGTGCACACTCACGGTAACGCACAAACAACGTCGAATAGCCTAGATATGATGATTGAAGGCGACGGTTTCTTCCAAGTTGAGATGCCAGACGGTGAAACAGGTTACAGCCGTAATGGTCAGTTCACATTGAACGGTGACGGCGCGATCGTAACATCGGGTCAAGGTTATGCCCTACAACCCGAAATCGTTATTCCTGAAGACGCGATCTCGGTAACGGTTGGGAACGATGGTGAGGTGTCGGTTCGTCTACGTGGTCAGCAAGACAACGTCGTGGTTGGTCAAATCACTATTACTGATTTCGTAAACCCAGGTGGTTTAGAGCCCATTGGCCAAAACCTTTACTTGCCTACAGGTGCAAGTGGTGACCCGCAAGAGGGTGTTCCGGGGTTGAATGGCTTAGGTAATGTTCGTCAGTCTATGCTTGAAGCATCCAATGTAAACGTAACTGAAGAGTTGGTTAACATGATTGAAGCTCAACGTGTATACGAAATGAACTCAAAAGTTATCTCGGCGGTAGATAAGATGATGAGCTTCGTTAACCAACAACTGTAGCTAGTTAATTCGCTGTTTACTTATTTCTTTTGATCGTTCTGTTTACCATTGCCCGCTGAGAGTATGTCGCCATGAAACGTATTGTTTGTTTAGCCCTATTTTTGTCTATGACTGGCTGCGCCCCATTGGCTCCAATTGAAACTCCGGCGCAAGAGAACGCAACCACAGTGGTTGATGCCGTAGAAGGCGACAAGTCGGCCCAGGAAAGCTCTGGTATTATCGACACACTTCGAGATAGAACGGACCCTATTGCTGGTGATCCTGCATGGGCGCCAATTAACCCGAAGAAAAAACAAGAGCATTATGCGGCAGCAACAGGCTCACTGTTCAATGCTAACCACATTGGTAGCATGTATGACGACTCAAAACCTCGCGGTATTGGTGACATTATTACAGTTGCGTTAGATGAGAATACGCGAGCGACTAAAAAAGCTAATGCAGATATGTCTAAATCGAACGATGCATCGATGGAACCGTTAGCTGTAGGCGGTGAAAATCTAGAACTTGGTAAATACAACTTTTCTTACGATCTTAGTAACACCAACACCTTTGCTGGAGATGCATCAGCTAACCAAAGTAACAGCATCAGCGGTTACATTACGGTTGAAGTTATTGAAGTATTAGCTAATGGCAACCTAGTGGTTCGTGGTGAAAAGTGGATGACGTTGAATACGGGTGATGAG
>NZ_JBFRLX010000057.1:0-21925 GCF_041470165.1 Vibrio sp. 10N.286.46.A8 | reverse complement strand
GTTTACGTTGTGTTCAGTGACATGGGACAAATTAAACTGGGTGAAGCTGATGAAGAACCTGAGTTCAAAACTGCATCATGGGCAGCAATGCTTTTCTGTGGTGGTATCGGCGCAAGTATCTTGTACTGGGGCTGTATTGAGTGGGCTTACTACTACCAATCACCGCCTTTCCAACTAGAACCCGGAAGTGAAGAAGCGGTTCGTTGGGCGGCAACTTATGGTTTGTTTCACTGGGGACCAATCGCTTGGTCTATCTACCTGATCCCAGCGATTCCTATCGCTTACTTCTTTTATGTGCGTAAACAGCCTGTTCTAAAGATCTCTAGTGCGTTAATGCCTGTTCTTGGTGAACACCGCAGTAAAGGTGTACCTGGAAAAATCGTCGATATCCTATTCATTTTCGGTCTACTGGGTGGCGCTGCGACAACACTAGGTTTAGCAGCACCTCTCATCACTGAAGGCCTGAATCACCTATTCGGTCTACCTAAAAACAACCTTACGCAAGCAATGGTTCTTTTAGTTTGTACGGCAATTTTTGCTTACTCTTCTTATGCTGGCTTGGAAAAAGGCATCAAGATCCTGAGTAACATCAATTTCTGGGGTGCAATGGGTCTACTGACTTTCGTTCTGATCGCCGGTCCAACAATCTTCATGCTAGAAACAGGTTTAGACTCGATTGGTCGTCTACTGTCTAACTTCTTCGTGATGGCAACGTGGGCTGAACCATTTGGTGGTTACGGTACATTCGAAAACACTCACTTCCCACAAGACTGGACCATTTTCTACTGGGCATGGTGGCTAGTATTTGCACCAAGTATGGGCCTGTTTGTTGCGCGTATCTCTCGCGGAAGAACCATCAAACAAATGGTGTCAGGTTCAATTTTCTTTGGCTCTCTAGGTTGTTTCTTGTTTTTCATGATCTTAGGTAACTATGGCCTATCACTGCAACTTTCTGGTGAACTGGATGTAGTAGCGATTTTGAATGCAGAAGGCGCTACCAAAGCTATTTTCTCGATGCTTGCGCAACTGCCAATGAGTACACTAGTTATCGCGGTATTTACGCTGCTGTGTATTATTTTCACTGCAACGACATTTGACTCAATCTCATACATCCTAGCGTCTGTTGTGCAAAACAACGTGACCGAAGAGCCAATGCGTTGGAACCGTATGTTCTGGGCATTCACACTGTCGTTCTTGCCAACGATTCTGATGTTCTTGGGTGGTCTAAGTACGCTACAAACGGCAGCAATAGTTGGTGGCTTACCGCTACTGGTGATCTCTGTGATGCTGATGATTTCAGCGGTTCGTGCAACGAGCCTCGACCTACGCCATCAAGACGCGTACATCGAGCCAACGATCAACATCGAAGAACTACCAGATATGGACCCTTGGTCTGCAGAAGGTATGGCGCTGGCTCAATTTGAGAAAGAAAGAGATGCAGCACAAGAAGCTGCAGAACTTGAGCGAGTTGCCTACACAGAACTTGCCGCAGTGAAAAAAGAAATTCGCGCTTATGTGTTAGAACAAGGTTCACAAATGGAAACTCACGAGTTACCAGAGAACCTACAACAAGCACTTGAGCAGGCCGAGAGTAATCTTAGTGCCGCACAAGCGAAAAAAATCGAGTTATCTGAGCAAGCTCAGAATGCTCGTATCACGTTCAACCAGGTGGTTGCAGACTTACCGCTTGCTTGACATTAGCCATGACGCAGTCCATTGATTTGGACCCTCCTAAATACGACAAAGGCTCACAGAAATGTGAGCCTTTTTTTATGCTTTTCAAAAAATTGGAGTTATTGCTCAATTTCACATTGATGAAATAAATATGAAACGACTTTGACACAAATCGATGTTCTAATCATCCCGCTTATATAAAAAGGGATAACCAATGAAGCACATTATAAAACCAATCATTGCCGCAGTGGCAACCTCAACACTTTCATTCAACGTACTTTCAGCAGAAATCAAAAACGTCATTCTGATGATTGGCGATGGAATGGGACCTCAACAAGTTGGCCTGTTAGAAACCTACGCAAACCAAGCACCAAACTCGATCTATAAAGGGAACAAAACCGCCCTTTATCAACTTGCTCAAGAAGGGGTTATTGGTTCATCCCTGACTCACCCAGAAGATGCAATTGTGGTCGATTCTGCTTGTTCAGCCACCATGCTTGCAACCGGTATCTACAGTGGTTCAGAAGTGATTGGCATTGATTCTCAGGGCAATCATGTTGAGACGGTTCTTGAGAAAGCTAAAAAGGCAGGTAAAGCAACAGGACTCGTGTCCGATACGCGCTTAACTCACGCCACGCCTGCTGCATTTGCTGCTCACCAACCTCACCGTTCGCTAGAAAACCAAATTGCTAACGACATGCTAGAAACTGGTGTTGATGTAATGCTTTCGGGAGGGCTACGTCATTGGATCCCTAAATCGACCAACGACAAAGGTGAAACCTATAAGCAACTTGAAAAACTGACTCAAGGTGATGTTTACCTAAAATCAAAACGTAAAGACGACCGTAACCTTCTTGCAGAGGCAGAGAAAGACGGCTACCAACTGGCATTTAACCGCAGCATGTTAGAAGATGCTAAAGGCGATAAGCTACTTGGCCTGTTCGCCTACTCAGGCATGGATGACGGCATCGCTTACAGCAACAAGAAAGAGAGTGGCGAACGTACTCAACCAAGTTTGAAAGAGATGACACAAAAAGCCCTCAACATCTTATCCAAAGATGAAGACGGCTTTTTCCTAATGGTCGAGGGTGGCCAAATCGACTGGGCGGGACACAGTAACGATGCCGGCACTATGCTGCATGAACTGCTCAAGTTTGATGAAGCGATCCAAACTGTGTATGAATGGGCAAAAAATCGTGAAGACACGATCGTGATTGTGACCGCAGACCACGAAACAGGATCTTTTGGATTCAGCTACTCTTCTAACGACCTACCAAAACCACAAAAACGTTCTGGTGAAGCCTTCGCCGACCGCGACTATGCACCTAACTTCAACTTTGGCGCATTCGATATTCTTGATGGTTTATATAATCAAAAGCAAAGCTACTACGGCATGATCAGCGAATTTCAGAAGCTGGATAAAGCGCAGCAAACACCTGAAAAACTGGCTGAGATCGTCAACAAGAATAGTGAGTTCCCTATTACAGCTGAACAAGCGAAAAACGTATTAGCGAGTAAGCCGAACCCATATCGATTGGCTCAACACAAATACTTATCGGCAGAAGAAGTGCCTGCTATCAACGATTTCGATGCATTCTTCCCTTATAACGACCGCGGTAACTTGCTTGCTCGTGAACAGGCAACAAGTCAAAACATCGTTTGGGGTACAGGTACACATACTCACACACCAGTGAACGTGTTTGCTTGGGGCCCAGCAGAGAAAATACTGCCCGTTTCAAAAATCATGCACCACTCAGAACTGGGTGAGTACATTAAACAACAAGTAAACTAGCCTGAATCTTTTTTACTCGTTTTACTTAGCGCCCTACGGGGCGTTTTTTGTTTTAAGCCTTTAAGTTAAGTAATTAAGTAAATTTAGGCGACGCCAAATAGCAAAACAGCCGCTCAAGAGCGGCTGTTTTTAGAATAACTAGCGATTTGGGTGATTCAAGATGTGGTCTTCCCAATCGACAACATCGATTTCGTATACCACTTTGTTACGAACACTTTCACCTGCAGCATGCATCTCTGATTTAGAACCAGTAATCAATGGGTGCCATTCAGGAATCGGCTTAGATTCTGATAACAGTCGGTAGGCACAAGTGTCTGGTAACCAATGGAATTCATGAATCTTGTCACGAGTCAGCTTCAAACACTCTTCACCTGAAGTGAAGCGGTTCGGGTAGTCTTTACACGAACATGTTTTGTCGTTTAACCAGCTGCACGCCACGTTAGTGTAGTAAACTTCATCGCTATCTTCATCCATTAATTTATGTAGGCAACACTTACCACAACCGTCACACAGTGATTCCCACTCGTTCTCGGTCATTTGCTCTAGTGTCTTTTCTTGCCAAAATGGAATCGTCATAGGATTACTTCTTACTCTTTTACTGGGGTGCGTGTTATACCGCTAGCCGAATATAAGTTCAAGAATAAAATCAGCTAACGCTCTTTCGCTATGCGGTAGAACTTTCTAAATCCGTGAGTATTTGAATAGCTTCGCTTGTCGTAGCCCCACATACCCAGCTTTCTGCTTTAAAGTCAAAGCAGACCTGAGGCCTCTCTTTTTTACCAAATAGTTTACATAGGTTATCAACAGTAAGCTGCTTGCAACGCTCACCAGACTTCTTTCCATGAGGATGAAGGGGGAATGAAGATGTAATACTAGGCGCTGTACAACAAGCACCACAATGAAGACGGCATTCCATAATTGGACCTTAAATAGAATCAAAGGAAAGAAGGTGGGCGATTCTATCCTAAAAATGAAATTAGCCAAGTGAAGTTATTTAATATGTACAAAAAAGCACCTTATAAAAGGTGCTTCCAATTCATCAAAGACAGAATCTACTTTAAAATATCATGTGGCTTTGAAGACAAAAATTGCGGTGTCATTTCTGCTAAAGCCGCTTTATAGCGAGTCGATGACAATAAATCTCTAGCATCTTGCACTGTGAATTTAGCCTTCTGTCCTTGATCAACAATAGGCCCAAGCGCCATAATATGTTGAGCGCTTGCTTTTAGCTTAGGAGAAGTAACAGAAACTGTTTTGTTATTCCCGTCTTTAAATGATGCAATCACTTTCTTTGTATGGCCAGGATCAACTTGGTCACAGTTTGTAATTGGTGGGTGCGTCATAACGCCTGTTGATGATAAAAGTTGAACTACAGGCTTACCTTCTGCTATCGCTTTGATTTGACAATAAGTTGGGCTTTCACCTATCAAATTGTTTGTATTGTTAAACATGTACATAGTCCAGTCACCTGCACCACTACCTTGATCAGCTTTGTCGACATCAACGCGAGTCCAGCTATCTACCGCACCACTAAAGTCTTTTTTGACGACTAAATTTTGTGTGTCCGAAACGGCGTAAACTTTTTTACCTCCAATTTCGTATTGACCCACGTAATCTTGGTTAAACCAATTAAACCAACCTTTCGAATCAATATGCCTTCCACGGTAAGGGCCATCAAACTGGTGAAGACTTGAAAATTTAGTCTTCGTTATATGGACAGATTTACCGGTAGAGTCGAGATCTGTGACTTCATCTGTGATAAAAAACGGTTGTTCAGTAAAGCTAATTGATGTGTTCGGAGAAACACCTTTCGATGATGAGATATTGTAATCTCGGTAAGCGATGACATCGTAAGTATCAACATCCGTACTATTGATTTGCGCCTTACCTTTTACTACCTTAACCGCTTCACCAATCCATTTTCCACCATGTTTATTAAAGTAGCCTAAACGAACTGTTTCATCACTAGAGGTTGCATCAACCTTATAAGTTAAGGTTTGAAAATAACCTTGACTGTATGAACGGAAGAATCGCAGTTCATCGCCTTTCTTCGCTAGTGCTAATGCAGCCTTTTCATACTTGTCCGCTGCACACTGTTCTCCGTTTTCCGCACTATATGCCAGAACAGTACCATTGCTATTGATGCGGCAAACATATTGACCAGATAAGGCTTTAGAGTTAACTCGGCTGAGCAAAGCAGTCGCGTCACTACTGCTTACGGAACTGTTTGTCGAGAATTCCCCCAATACAGTATTAAAAGGAACCAGTTGAGCTTGTGAAGCTGCAGGTAATTTAGCTACAGCATAATCTAGGGCTATAAAGTCTACTTTTGCTTTTTGTAAACTTCCTGCCGCATAATTTACCAATTCACGAGCTTGAAAATAACCTTCTAGATTTGGCGACGCATAAACAGAAGTACCAAGAGTGGCAAGGATAATACCTATAGATAATTTCTTCAAAACTTGACTCCTACTACTTCGCTTTAAAATTGCTTGGAGACTCAAATCCTTTACCATCAACGGATAGGAATTTGTAGCCTTTCAATGTTTGAATATCGGCATCACTTACGCCTATGTCCGTATTCAGTTTCTGAGCGCTAGAACCACCACTAGTGGCAGCGCTACCGCCACCGCCACCGCCGTCACCACCTCCGCATGCAGTGAGTAATAATGTCGTTACTACTAAAATCGCTAACTTTTTCATGAATCGCAGGCTCCAATAAGAATTAATAATATCTTCAACCAGTTTTATTTATTGAACAACACAATAGATCGCACTTTAGTCAGTTTCTGGAGCTTGTCGTTAAACAGTTATGGCATTTCGTTTAAAAATCACTGCAATCTCTGTCGGCTATTTGCTACCCAAAACACTCCCTTTCTGTCGCTTATATGCCCAAGATCTCACAAACTTGCGAAATCTAAACTATCTTGTTGATACTGGTACAGATTAATAAGGATCGTTATGAATAGGTATATTGCAGAAATGTTTGGTACGTTTTGGTTGGTGTTGGGGGGGTGTGGTAGTGCCGTCTTAGCCGCTGCTTTTCCCGATGTGGGTATTGGTCTACTCGGAGTTTCCCTCGCCTTTGGTTTAACCGTGCTCACCATGGCTTTCGCTATTGGTCACATATCCGGTTGCCACCTCAACCCAGCAGTCACTATCGGCCTTTGGAGTGGCGGACGCTTTGATGCCAAAGATGTCGCACCTTATATTATTGCTCAAGTGATTGGCGGTATTATCGCAGGTGGCGTGTTATTTGTGATTGCTTCAGGCCAAGCTGGCTTTGATGCAGCTGCCTCTGGCTTTGCTTCCAATGGTTATGGTGAACACTCACCGGGCGGTTACTCGCTCACTGCGGCTCTCGTTTGTGAAGTGGTCATGACCATGGTGTTCCTATTCGTGATCATGGGCGCGACAGATTCGAAAGCACCTGCTGGATTTGCTCCTATCGCAATTGGTCTCTGTTTAACCTTAATCCACCTTATCAGTATCCCTGTAACCAACACCTCTGTTAACCCCGCTCGAAGTACCGGCGTGGCTGTATTTGTTGGTGATTGGGCTGTTTCTCAGTTATGGCTATTCTGGATTGCACCGATTATTGGTGCCGTGATTGGCGCAATGATATACAAAGCGGTGAGAGGTTCAGATTAAGCTCAGAGAAGTGTTTTGGAATAGAAACCTTTGAGAACCATAAAAAAAAAAGCCGCTTGGTGATGGTTCACCAAGCGGCTTTTTTAGATTTTATGACGACCGAGTAACGAGTGTGAAAGCGTGGTGCCATCCACTAGCTCGAGCTCACCACCAACAGGAACACCATGGGCGATACGGCTAGCGTTCACTTCATGGGCATTACATAGCTCAGCAATGTAATGTGCTGTCGCCTCCCCTTCTACTGTCGGGTTAGTCGCTAAAATAACTTCAGTGATATCACCACGACGTAAGCGGTAATCCAAGACATCGAGACCGATGTCACTTGGACCAATACCATCAAGTGGTGAAAGATGCCCCATAAGCACAAAGTAACGACCGGAATATTGACCCGTTGCTTCAATGGCTGCGATGTCTGCAGGGCTCTCTACTACACAAATTTGACCGTTATCCTGACGTTTAGGATTGGTACAAATGTGGCAGGTCTCTTCTTCGGTAAAAGTACGGCACTCATTACAATGACCAATTTCTGTCATTGCTTGGCTAAGAGCTTCAGCCAACTGCAGGCCGCCTTTTCTATCGCGCTGTAACAAATGAAAGGCCATACGCTGCGCCGACTTGGGGCCAACCCCAGGTAGACAACGTAAGGCCTCCATCAAATGCTCCAGCATATGACTGGTACGCATATATAACCGTTCTGATTTTCAAGTAATGGCCAGTTCAACACAAGCTAGTACGAGAATTAACCTTTAAGAATGAGTTACTTAGAAAGGCATCTTCATACCTGGTGGAAGTTGCATTCCGCCAGTTACGCCAGCCATTTTCTCTTTTTGAGTTTCTTCAACGCGACGAGCCGCATCGTTGAAAGCAGCAGCGATAAGATCTTCAAGCATCTCTTTATCGTCTTCCATTAGGCTTTCATCGATATCAACACGGCGAACGCTGTGGCTACCAGTGATCGTTACTTTTACAAGGCCAGCACCTGACTCACCTGTAACTTCCATATTTGCGATTTCTTCTTGAAGCTTTTGCATGCGCTCTTGCATTTGCTGGGCTTGCTTCATCATGTTGCCCATACCGCCTTTACCAAACATGTTAATACTCTCTGGTCTAATTGGTTTATTAAAATTAATTAAGCTATACGTGCTTAAATGGGGGTTAAAACAGTGTGATTCAACCCCTCGGTGTTCAGTTCTCAGATTTGCTTATCTGGGATGATACGCCGGTCACTAAACGTGAAAAAGTTCTAGATAGGACGAACGCTGTCTCTGTCGAGTTCTGCAGCAAAACGTCTTTCAATAAACTGTACGTTGGCATCGTTTTCCAAAGCGGTAAACGCGTCTTTCAACTTACCTTGATACAATCTTTCTCGTAGTTCTAGTGGCGTTTCTCCACCATCGCCGATTTCAACACTCAAATGACACTCTTCTCCCAACACGGTATTGAGCGACTGTAATAGTTCGCTCTGTGCGCGATCCGTATTCAAGTGAGCTTGGCTCGCTCTTAACGTTAAAGTGATTGATGTGTCGTTTTTAGCAAACACTGAGTTCAATGCTAACTGTTCAACAAGCTTGGCTGTCTCTAGCTTTTGAATCGTGGCAGACCATTCATCTTGAGCAATCGACTCTTGAAGCAATTTATCGACCATTTCTGGTGTCTTAATATGCTCTAACGCACGCTTGATCTGAGTAGGTGTAAGCTCTTTGCTCACCTCTTTCACTACAGGTTTAGACGGTTTCCAGCGATAAGGTTCATTATCATTGGTTACCTTTTCAGTAGAAGAGGCTGATAAAGAAGCTGGCGACACCCGCTCAGAACCACCGTGTTGCTGAGCAACTCGGTCAAGAACTGAAGTTTTAGCTGGTGTCGCTTTAGCCTTTTTTGGCGCTGAACCTTTGTTTTCTGTTGCTGCACCACCTCTACGTTGAGAACGCAATTGGTGACGTAAACCACTCACAGGCGAAGTTGCACGCGCTGGTTGCTCTTGCGAAGCAGAAGAAACAGGTGGAACAGAAGGTGCAACGGGAGCAACATTTGGCTGCTCTTGATTCTGATAATTAGCTTGCTGAGTCATGGGACTCATCGGCTGCTCTGTACCGTAACTTGGACGCTCATCATAAGCAGGTGGTACATCATACTGGCTGTGCGGGTAATCCTGTTCTGGATAACCTTGGTTGCCTGAGTGATCAACGTAACCTTGCGAATCTGAATATTGGCTCTGATTCTGCTGCGGTTGCTGTTGTGCCGACTGTTGCGGTATAGCTTGCTGCTGAGGCGCCTGTTGTTGCACTTGAGGCTGTGAAACCGCAGGAGCCTGAACTGGCTGTCTCGGCTCTGGCACAGGTTGACTCATTGGCTGAGCAACACTCTGAACCTGGTTCTGAACCGGATTCTGAGCTGCAGGAGCTGGCGCTGGGCTTGTCGACTGAGTCGAGATTGCCGTAGCAACAGTTTGCTCAGCAGGCCTAAATGCCAACATACGCAGAACCACCATCTCAATACCAACACGAGCGGTTGGCGATAATGGTAAGTCTTGACGACCTTTTAGCACTATCTGGTAGTAGAGTTGGATGTCTTGAGGGCTTAACGTTTTGCTCAGCAGTTCCAGCCTTTCAGCATCAGGCTGGGCCTTGTCTAAAGTAGACGGCAAAGCTTGATACATCGCCAAACGGTGTAATTGAGTCGCAAGTTGACTCAGCAATCCATCCCACTCAACGCCATTTTCAGCAAGAGCTTGAATACAAGCCATCGCCTGCTGAGGCTGTTTACTGCTAATCGCTTCAAGTAGGTGAATCGCTTGGTCTGTATCCAGCGTTCCAAGCATATGAGCAACAGTGTCTGTTACGACATTACCGTTACCCAATGCGATAGCTTGGTCACTCAGGCTTAGCGCATCACGCATACTGCCATCAGCAGCATGAGCAATCATCCCAAGCGCACGAGGTTCAGATGTCACATTTTCTTGTTCAAGAATATGATCGAGCTGCTCGTGGATATTATCGACACTGATCGGCTTAAGATGGAACTGCAAACAACGTGAAAGAATCGTAACCGGAAGCTTTTGTGGATCAGTCGTTGCGAGCAAGAACTTCACATACTCAGGCGGCTCTTCTAAGGTCTTTAGAAGCGCGTTAAAACTGTGCCTAGACAGCATGTGTACTTCATCGATTAGGTAAACCTTGAAGCGACCACGTGCAGGCTTGTACTGAACATTGTCCAGAAGCTCGCGGGTATCTTCTACCTTAGTACGTGAGGCAGCATCGATCTCGAGCAGGTCAACAAAACGACCTTCATCGATCTCTTTACAGGTTGCACACTCACCACAAGGGGTTGAAGTAATGCCTGTTTCACAGTTGAGTCCCTTCGCAAACAAACGGCCGATGGTCGTTTTACCGACACCTCGTGTACCGCTGAATAGGTAAGCGTGATGCAACCTATTTTGGCTAAGGGCATTCTCTAATGCTGTTAAAACATGGGCTTGACCAACCACTTCTTTGAATTTGGTTGGTCGCCATTTTCGCGCTAACGCAAGATAGCTCATGAATAATTCCGAAAAGGATTAGTGACCGTCGAATTCGCAGATGCTAAACACTTCTAGACCTAAGCCTTGTAAGCGCTTATCACCACCGATTTCTGGAAGGTTAATAACAAATGCGGCGTGTTCAACCACACCACCAAGCTGACGAATCAGCTTCGTTGTCGCTTCAATCGTACCGCCTGTTGCTAACAAGTCATCAACCATCAGCACTTTATCGCCTTCAACGATAGCATCGGTATGAATTTCTAGCGTATCAGTGCCGTACTCAAGCTCATAAGATTGTGCCACAGTTTGACGAGGCAACTTGCCCGGTTTACGAACAGGAATGAAGCCAACACCTAGCTCTAGTGCCAAAGGCGCACCAAATAAGAAACCACGAGCTTCAGTACCAACGATCTTAGTAAAGCCCATGCCCTTGTATGTGTCCACCAACAGATCGATTGTCGCTTTGTAAGCGGCAGGATCTTCCATCAAGCTTGTTACGTCACGGAACAAAATACCCGCTTTAGGGTAATCAGGAATGCTTTTGATGCTTGCTTTGATCAGAGAGATTTTTTCTGTGTTCATAATCTTATGCACTTCATTAGGCCGCTTTCCAAACTCTCGTTAACGAATCAAACATCAACGCTCGGAATTAAGGAAAGGTACGATTGGTATTCATTGCAACGAGAGTCATAACTCAAATTGCTGAAATAATAAACGCCCGCTATACAAGCAGGCACACTGGCTTAATGGTAGTGATTTTCTTTGCTGTCAGCAACCAACTCATGGGTTGGAAGTCGCATAAACCATGTGAGAAGAATAACAAGTACACAAATTAGGAAAGCCTTGACCCAAATGATCGGGGCAAAGTAGATCGATAACGCAAAACTTAACAAGATAAAAAACACGCCACGCGTTTTTACTTGCTTGGTAACAGCACCATGTTGATACCAATTGTTCAACAAGGGACCCAGCGTTTTATGCTCATGCATCCATTTGTGAACTTTGGGGTTGCTTCGCATGAAACATGCACTGGCAAGAAGGAGGAAAGGCGTGGTTGGCAGTACGGGTAAAGCTATCCCTAAAACTGCGAGAAATATGCAAAGGCCACCAGCAATATTGAGGCTTAAAACTCGAACGCTAATTGTGGCCTCCTTGAGTTAGCTATCACCAATCGGCGACGATAACTTAACTAGAATGTTGCGTAACCATTGAATACACGGATCAACGTAAGTGTTGCTGGTAATAATGGAATCACTAAAAATGCGGCTAAAAATCCTAAAAAGTAGAATACATTAAACGGGTCTTGAAAGTCTTTGTTATCTGCCATGATTGCTTCTTGTTTTTGTTAGTAAAGGTAAGTATCTGGCGAACCAAACCCGCTTTGCTAAATCGACATTTAACAAAAAAGGCATAGCCACACCATTTGCGCAACTATACCTTAATCAATTATTCACAAAAACCGAGGAAATATAGGGTTAATCGGTGGACCCTTGGTGTATGTCTAAACTAAAACTGGCCGATCCAAGCAGGCTCAATGATAACTGGCAGCCTTGTTCAATCGGAAGATCCCGTGTAATGAAGTTCTTCTTACAGTTCTCACCCAAGCGCTCGCCCGCCGCAATATGTTGATTCAATTCGCCATTCGACCATTGTCCATCTAAACCCGCAGGTAAAATAGAGATAGTTCCCACAGCAAGGTCAGCAACACCAAACAAAGCATTAACCGGGGTTGAACATTTAGAGCAACGAATCCCCTTCTCCAAAATCTCCGCGATATCTTTGAGATCAACGTTAAAATCTTTTCTATTTCTGATGTAATCGTGGAATAACGCTCTCACCAACAATGTGGCCGCTGAGCCGCCGTTATCAGAAGACGACGAATCGACAAGGTAGAAAGCAAACTGCCCGTTCATCATCCACGCATAGTCGAACACAAGTGGCATCATCTCTGTTGATTGTAGTAGGCGGTAACTGCAACGCCATGAGCCTTGTCGTGTGTCTTTGTCAGGAAGCAGCGCGTGCAATAAGTCTCTTGCCGCACTAGGGTTATCTTGCAAGTGATTTAGGTGCCAATGCAGCTCTTGGTCTTCAGGGATCTCTCCGCCGTCATCCACACAGAACCACTGGCTTGAAAAATCTCGTTGGTCTGAAATGTTATCGAACGAATCTGTTAATGTATTCGCAATCGCACTGCCTAAATGACCGTGATCCTCCAGAGGTTTGACTAAAAAGTCTTTGATACCAAATCGTAATGCTTTCGCCACATCAGACATATCATCGGTGCCAGACACTACGATCATAGGCAGTGACGGATACTCTAAACTGAGCTCTTCTACAAGCTCAATGCCATCCAGAATAGGCATTGATAAGTCACACACAATTAAATCTGGCGCTGAGTCTCTAAGCTTTTGCAGAGCGTCCAGCCCATTTTCAGCCTCAACCACTTTATAACCAATCTTGTCTAAATACGCGCTGGTTATCCGGCGAAAAATAGGATCATCATCAACCAACATAACGCATTTTTGATTGAGAGCTTCCTGAGCCGAGGTCATAACTGGCTGACTGTGAGTTTTGTACATAATCTCTAACCTCACAAAACTAAGTCGAATTATTATTGTTATCTGTTCCAAGAACTAATATAAAACTTAGTAACAAATTGCTAAATACACAAATACGTACTCTTTACTGGAAATTCGTGACAAGGGTTGGAATACTGGTAAATAGTGCAACGAATTGACGTAACGCAAACATTGATCTCACTATTACGTATAAATTAGATGAGATTGTAAACAAATGTGTCTGGATTTATGAAATTAGATGATTTAAACCTCTTTCGACTTGTCGTTGAAAATGGGAGCTACACCGCAACATCACGCAAGACTATGATTCCGGTTGCGACCATTACACGACGCATCCAAGCCTTAGAAGATTCACTAAACCTAAGACTTCTCAATAGACACGCGCGTAAACTCTCTTTAACAGAGGCAGGCGAACGTTTCTTCAACGAATGCTCTCCGTTACTGCAACGTCTATCTTCTACTGCAGAAGAACTGACTGACGTTTGTAAAGGGGCTTCCGGTAAGATTCGTATTACGGCACCCTCAAACCTGACCAAGCGCATGATGATGCCGATGTTCAGTGAATTCATGACTCAATATCCTGATATTAATATTGAGCTGATGATGAACAACCAAGCCGATCAGCTTGATCCAACCGAGTGGGACGTAATTTTCAGAGTAGGTCCACAACGAGATTCAAGCCTAATCGCTCGGAAAATCAGTGAAGTAAAAGATATTCTTATCGCAAGTCCTGACTACTTAGCGAAGAACCCGGCACCAAGTCATGCAGAAGAGCTCGCGAATCATTCGCTACTTAAAGGCTATCCGCTGATTAAATGGCAGCTGAGTAATTCGAATGAAGAGACGGTCGTGAATAGCGAGAAAGGCCGTTTCAACGCGAATGCGCTCAATGTCGTGAGACAAGCATGTTCAGAAGGCCTTGGTATCACCCTAATGCCCGACGTTATGATCCGCGAATACATTGAAGATGGCAGCTTAGTGCAAGTCTTAGAGGACTGGAGCGCTAACCCTCGTGATATTTACATGCTTTACAACCACAAAGACCACCTGCCAGAGAAGGTTAGATTGTTTATCGATTTTGTGATCGCATACCACATTCACTAAGATTCAATCCCCTTCCCAGCAAACAAAAAAACCAGAGTCGATGCTCTGGTTTTTTATTACTCATTTTTATGAGTACGCTAAGCGCCTTCGTTATGTAGCTCTAGGTTCGCGAGATCTTGTTGGATTTCACGCTCAACCTTTGAATCGTCATTACGTAAAGAGTCTAGGAAATCTAGGTACGCTTGGTCGATATCGCCCGTTACATACTCACCGTTGAATACGGATGTATCAAAACGAGAGATGTCTTGATTACCCATACCAACTGCAGAGATTAAGTCTGGTAACGTTTGGAAAATCAAAGCATCTGCGCCAATCTGCTTACAAATCGTTTCGTTATCACGACCATGAGCAATTAACTCAGTCGCGCTTGGCATATCGATGCCGTAAACATTCGGGAAACGAACCTCAGGAGCAGCAGAAACCATGAAGACTTTGTTTGCACCAGAATCACGAGCCATCTCAATGATCTGCTCTGATGTTGTACCACGAACAATCGAGTCATCAACCAATAGAACGTTCTTACCTTTAAACTCAGAACGAATCGCGTTGAGTTTACGGCGAACCGACTTCTTACGTTGCTGCTGACCAGGCATGATAAACGTGCGGCCAACGTAACGGTTTTTCACGAAACCTTGACGATATGGCTTATCAATCGCTTGAGCAATTCGTAGAGCAATATCATTTGATGTTTCAGGAATTGGAATAACCACGTCAATGTCTAGGTCTGCGTACTCTTCTTTAATACGCTTACCTAACATCTCACCCATCTCAACGCGTGCGCTGTAAACCGAAATTTTATCGATGAATGAATCAGGACGAGCAAAATAAACAAACTCAAAAATACATGGGTTTAGTTGTGGGTTGTCTGCGCATTGTTTAGTGAAAAGCTCACCATCGAATGTTGCATAGATAGCTTCACCAGGAGCAACATCGCGCATAAAATCAAAACCAACAGCGTCTAACGCTACTGACTCAGACGCAACCATGTACTCTGTTTTACCGTTAATTTCACGTTTACCAAGACACAGTGGACGAATACCATGTGGGTCACGGAATGCGATCATGCCGTGGCCGATGATCATCGCTGTTACTGCGTAAGCACCACGAATAGTGCGGTGCACGTTTGCAACTGCGCGGAAAACGTCGTCTGAAGTCACGTTACCTTTTACTGTATCGATCTCATGAGCCAATACGTTTAGTAGAACTTCAGAGTCAGAGGTTGTGTTGACATGACGGCGGTCTTTTTCGAACAACTTCTCACGAACTTCACTTGCATTCGTTAAGTTACCGTTGTGCGCCAGCGTGATGCCAAATGGAGAGTTTACGTAGAAAGGTTGAGCTTCAGAAGCACTCGAACTTCCCGCTGTAGGATAACGAACATGACCAATACCCACGTTGCCTTGGAGGCGTTGCATGTGTTTTGCTTCAAAAACATCTTTAACTAAACCGTTCGCCTTACGCAGACGGAAACGATTGCTTTCTATGGTACAAATACCAGCGGCATCTTGGCCACGATGCTGCAATACCGTTAAAGCGTCATAAATAGACTGGTTTACAGGTGTTGAACCCACGATTCCAACAATACCACACATGTCCTAATCCTCGATTTTCGACATTAACTGGCGCTAGAGCGCGCCAGATAAGAAACTAGATGTTGCTTGTAAATGCTCGAAGAACGGCGCAATGATTCGGCTAAACTCCGGAACCAATTGCGAATTCTTCCACCACTCAGAACTTGGGAATGCAGTAAACGCATCCATGAAAAACAACACTGCAGAAACAATCAAAACACCACGTAAGCCACCAAAGACGACACCGAGGATTCTGTCTGTACCCGACAGGCCTGTTTTCTGAACTAGCTGCCCGATGACATAGTTAACTAAGGCACCAACAACTAACGTTGCAACAAACAATGCTGCTATCGCAGTTCCGTTTCGAAACATCTCATCTTCAATATTGGTGAAGTACATTGCTAATTTAGCGTAGTACTGGCTAGCAATAAAAAATGCTCCAAACCAAATAACAAGTGACAACGCTTCTTTAGCGAAACCGCGAACTAAACTGATCACGGCAGAGAAGCCGATCACGCCTAAAATGACAAAATCTAACCAATTCATGAATTCTTCATCTTAAGTTGGCGCGCATTTTAACAGAAAAAATGCTGACGCAAACGTTTTCTTATGGATTTAACGGTTTAAATTTGAGCAACTGGCCTTTTGAACCCGTAATTTTTTCTAATTCCTTAATTTGTCGCTCAAGTTTGGATTTAGAAACATCCGGGCCAATAATTACTCGCGTAAATGTTTTTTCTTGCTTGGTATGAGCCTGATAACCACGCTTCTGTAAATCCTTAACAACGTTTTTTGCGTTGTCAGCATTCTTCAAAGCCATCAATTGAATAATCCAAGCACTGTCTTGGTATTCATTTTTTTCAGGTACCGGCTTAACCACCACCGCCACTTTATCCGCTTCTTTGTTACTGGAAGCCGACGCAGTTTGCGTATTTGAATTATCAATACCACCACTTTCAACCACTTGCTCAACCGGAGAGTCCGGCAGTGCAATCTGATCTTCAACAGGATCGAGCACTTCAAACACTTCAACATTACTATCAAGCTCAGGCTTAATCGGAATGCTTGCAAACTCTTCTTTATAGTGGAGCTTCTTACCATCCAGCACATCGGGCAATACAATCACGCCAATGGCCACTAAAATGATGGTGCCGACTAATCGGCTTTGGAATTTACTTGCCATTTAGTTTCCTTTTTTCTGCCAATGCTCCAACACTTCACCCACGGTATGGAAAGAACCGACAACCAACACAACATCGTCATCTATAACAGAAGCTAAAGCCGCTTCAAACGCTACAACAGGGTTTGAATACTGCTCTACACCTTCAGGTAAGCTTTGACACAATTCAGCGGCTGTTGCGGCTCGTGGGCCGTTCAGCGAAGCTGGGTACCAATGTGTTGTTATTGGAGCTAATACTTCCAATGTCGCGGGGATATCTTTGTCATGAAGCATGGCGACTACAACGTGTAAATTTTTGCCTGCATACTTCTTCGCTACTTGCTGCGCAAAGTACTCAGCAGAATGCGGGTTGTGTGCTACATCAAGCACAATCACCGGTTGTTCGCTAATTTGCTGCATACGCCCAGGAAGCTGCGCATTCTTCATACCGTTAACAACGTTCACATCACTAATGCTTAGTTCTGAAGTACCTAATGCCATCAGTGCGGTGGCTGCGTTCGGCAGCGGTAAGCTTGGGATAGGTAGCGATTCTAACTGGAATGCGCCGCTGCGCCAGTTCCAAGTATCACCATCTACATCATAGGTGTATTGAATCCCTACTTGGTAGAACTCAGCGTTAATATCATCAGCGTGTGCCGCAACCGTAGCTGGTGGTTTGGGTTGACCACAGATAGCTGGTTTACCGCTACGATAAATGCCCGCTTTCTCAAAACCGATCACATTAATGTCATCACCTAGCCAGTCAACATGGTCGACAGCCAAGCTAGTAATCACTGAAACGTCATGCTCAACGATATTGGTCGCGTCTAAACGTCCGCCTAGACCCACTTCTAACAATACAACGTCAACCGCTTCGGTTTGAAAAGCACGTAACGCTGCTAAAGTGCCATATTCAAAAAAGCTAAGGCTGATTTCACCACGTTCTTTCTCAATGAAATCGAAAGACTGAACCATTTTTTGATCAGACAGATCTTTGCCATTGATACGAACACGTTCGTTGTAGCGAATTAAGTGAGGGGAGCTGTAGACACCAACAGAGTAACCAGCATCCAATAGAATAGCTTCCATGAGTGCACATGTTGAGCCCTTGCCGTTGGTTCCAGCAACAGTAATAACATGTTGAGCAGGCTTGGTGAGGTTTGCCTTAGAGGCGACAGCTTGAACTCGGTCTAAACCAAGATCAATAGCGCTTGTGTGGATGTTTGATAAATAATCAAGCCACATCTCCAAAGAGGATGTGGCTTGAGGAATAGGTTGTTGACTCATCTAACTCATAACCATAATTAAGTAGGTTTGTTAGAAGGTACTTTACCCTTTTTCTGGCGCTTCTGGTACTTCATAAGCAGCTTCATTCGGTGAATCGTTCACAGAAACTACTAATGGTGAAGGCTGATTGGTCATTTTAGCAACAAGGCTTGCAACGCGCTGACGCATCTCACGACGGTCAACGATCATGTCGATAGCACCGTGGTCTAGTAGGAACTCACTGCGTTGGAAACCTTCAGGAAGGTCTTCACGTACAGTTTGCTCGATTACACGACGTCCAGCAAAACCGATAAGCGCTTTTGGTTCACCGATATTGATATCGCCAAGCATTGCTAAACTTGCAGAAACGCCACCCATTGTTGGATCAGTCATTACTGAAACAAACGGTAGGCCTTTCGCAGATAGACGCTCTAGAGCAGCACTGGTTTTTGCCATTTGCATAAGAGACATCAATGCCTCTTGCATACGAGCACCACCACTTGCAGAGAAACAAACTAAACCACAGTTGTTCTCAATAGCTGCATCTACCGCTTTCACAAAACGAGCACCAACAACAGAACCCATTGAGCCGCCCATAAATGAGAACTCAAACGCACACGCAACGATAGGTAAACCAAGCAGTTCGCCTTTCATTGCAACTAATGCGTCTGTTTCACCACTGTTCTTTTGAGCAACAGAGATACGTTCTTTGTAACGCTTAGAGTCTTTAAACTTCAGTTTGTCTTGTGGCTCAAGATCAGTACCTAGTTCAACACGCTCACCTTTGTCTAGGAATGTATCCAGACGGCGACGTGCTTTCATACGCATGTGATGGTCACATTTTGGACATACTTCTAGGTTACGCTCTAGTTCAGCATGGTAAAGAACCTGCTCACAAGAAGTACATTTAGTCCAAACACCCTCAGGGATTGACGCTTTACGAGATGTTACGATGTTGCTTTTTTCTAAAATCTTTTCAAGCCAACTCATGGAAGACCTTTTTGTTTCGATTCCTCCGCTTGATTGCGAAAGAAATAAATTTGGGAATTATGCCGGGAATTAAAGCACATAAAACAGCGACTGTAGATAAAAAACTGGTTGTACCTATTTTCCGTGACTATTTTACGCACGAAACCGTAATATTTTTTGAACCTAAGTCTCACATTTAGTTCAAATTATCCGGCAAAAATAGAGGGCCAATAGGCTCTCTTGGTAGTCCAAAATGTTCAGGATAATCAACATCGACTAAGTATAAGCCTTCCGCTTTCGCTGTCGCGCCTGCCACTTTTCGATCTTTAGCCTCTAAAAGCCACTGAATCCACTCTGGTTTTTGATCACCTTTACCTACCGCAATTAGGCTACCAGTAATATTCCTCACCATATGGTGAACAAACGCATTCGCTTTAATATCGATCACTATGTAATGCCCATGACGAGTCACGTTTAAGTGAATCATGTTTCTCCATGGGCTACGAGATTGACAATGTGTTGCCCTGAACGAAGTAAAGTCATTCTCACCAAGTAAGTACTGACCCGCTTCATGCATCTTTTTCTCATCAAGGTGACCATGGTAATGGCTCACACCTGAATTCAAAATTCCAGGACGTAGAGCATGGTTAAAGATAATGTAGCGATAACGGCGTGCTGTTGCAGAAAAACGAGCATGAAAATCCTCATTCACTTCTGTTGCCCAACGAACGGCAATATCCTTTGGCATGTTGGCATTTGCGCCCATTGTCCATGCAACCATTTTACGATCGACATTAGTTTCAAAGTGAACGACTTGTCCCGTACCGTGAACACCGGCATCTGTGCGACCAGCACACATAACTTCTACAGGGTGATTCGCGACAACTGAAAGAGCCTTTTCCAATTCTTCTTGGACACTTTTCACGTCTCGTTGGCGCTGCCAACCAAAGTAGTGGGTACCGTTATATTCAATACCTAAAGCAATTTTCATGTTCTTGTTCTCTTTGAAAATGGGCGAGAAGTATATACGGAAATGAGTGCTAGCCCAAATAGGATGGGGCTAAAACTTCAATAAACAATCACTACCGCCTAGACGGTGGTTTTAGCAAGCTAAATAAAATAGACGCTAACTGTATCGCCCTAAAATAAAGGGTAGCCAACACTACCCTTTATCATTTTTTGAATTTATCGACCGTTTAACGTATCGATAAGATTCTTTGCCTCTCGACGAATATCATCACTGCCGTCAACGATAGCCTCTTCTAGAAGCTTAATTGCACCTTGTGAGTCACTCATCTCGATGTAGATTTTAGCCAAATCGAGCTTACCAGCGGCTTCTGCGTTGCTGTCGACATCGTAATTACCAATGTCACCGATAACGTCTGGGAATTCATTTAGGCCAACATCTAGCTTCAACTCTTCGTCATCTGGATTAATCGCGTCTTCGCCTTCTTGCTCAACTTGAGCCATCAGCTCATCAATCGTCATGTATTGCTTATCACGACCTTTGTCTGACTCGGTTAGGTTGTCTTGTTGAGCCCAATTCTCTTGTTTGATTTTTGGTTCAGCTTGTTGATCTGCCGACGCCCAAATCTCCTGTTGATCATCAGGCACATCATTACGCGTGCTAGATTGCTGCTCAGGAGCTAGGTTGAAGCCTTTCCAGTCTTCGCCGCCAACTTCAAGCATAGCGTCAATATCGAGCCCTGCGCTATCAATCGATGTAGCGTCCAGTGGCTTGTCGAACATGCTGTCGACAGAGTCTTGAACATCTTCAGAAAGTAATTCAGCTAATGCTGTCTCATCAAAATCCTCAAAACCTTCTAACAAATCGTCTTGAACTGTTGTAGGCACTGAGCTTAACTCAGAAGGTACTGGGCTTAATTCTGACGGAGAATCGAGTGATTCATCAGGTTGTGTAAAACTAGCCAAATCAGGCTCTTCTGCACCTGGGAAGCCTTCTGCGTCTGAGAAATCTTCTGTATCCGAGAAGTCATCACCATGACTAAAACTCTGCGAGTTTGAAAATAAATCATGCAGCGCATCTTGCTCTTCACCCTGTGGGCTGAAAGAAGTCAGTGGCGTTGGTTTCTCAGCAAACGCATCAGAGATAGCTTCGTCTTCACCGTATTCCGGCAAATCAAACTCATCGAGCTCTACGCCTTGCTCTTCTGCTACAGGCTCAGCACTGCTTTGTTCGATGTCATCTAAGACTGAATCCGCTTTTGCGCTCTCTTCATCGTATTCAGGCAGGTCAAGGTCATCGAACTCAAACTTTTCGGACTCTGGAGCAAGATCTTGCTCTAACTGCGCTTCATCCGGTTCGCTAACCACTTCCGCCAACGCATCTTCTTCGCCAAACTCTGGAAGCTCTAAATCATCAAACGAGAACTCATCTTCGCCTTCTTGTCCTAGAACTTCAGCTTGTTTCGTTTCTTCAACTTTAGGAGCCGTTTCAGCTTGAGGCTCTACTTCGGCTTGCAGCTCAGGTGTTGATTCTGATTCTGGGTCTAATTGAGCATCAACAACAGGGACGTCTGACTCCGTTGTTACTTCAGCATCCGCTTCTGCCAAGGCATCTTCTTCACCAAACTCTGGAAGCTCTAAATCATCAAACGAGAACTCATCTTCGCCTTCTTG
>NZ_JBFRLX010000056.1:0-2781 GCF_041470165.1 Vibrio sp. 10N.286.46.A8 | reverse complement strand
TTGAGTCCACAAAACCCCTTGGGTGTTGTATGGTTAAGCCTCACGGGCAATTAGTACAGGTTAGCTCAATGCCTCGCAGCACTTACACACCCTGCCTATCAACGTCGTAGTCTACGACAACCCTTTAGGACACTTATAGTGCCAGGGAAAACTCATCTCAAGGCTCGCTTCCCGCTTAGATGCTTTCAGCGGTTATCGATTCCGAACTTAGCTACCGGGCAATGCCATTGGCATGACAACCCGAACACCAGAGGTTCGTCCACTCCGGTCCTCTCGTACTAGGAGCAGCCCCTTTCAATTTTCCAACGCCCACGGCAGATAGGGACCGAACTGTCTCACGACGTTCTAAACCCAGCTCGCGTACCACTTTAAATGGCGAACAGCCATACCCTTGGGACCGACTTCAGCCCCAGGATGTGATGAGCCGACATCGAGGTGCCAAACACCGCCGTCGATATGAACTCTTGGGCGGTATCAGCCTGTTATCCCCGGAGTACCTTTTATCCGTTGAGCGATGGCCCTTCCATTCAGAACCACCGGATCACTATGACCTGCTTTCGCACCTGCTCGAATTGTCATTCTCGCAGTCAAGCGGGCTTATGCCATTGCACTAACCACACGATGTCCAACCGTGTTTAGCCCACCTTCGTGCTCCTCCGTTACTCTTTGGGAGGAGACCGCCCCAGTCAAACTACCCACCAGGCACTGTCCGTAATCCCGATTCAGGGACCAACGTTAGAACATCAAAACTACAAGGGTGGTATTTCAAGGACGACTCCACCACATCTAGCGACGCGGTTTCAAAGTCTCCCACCTATCCTACACATGTAGGTTCAATGTTCAGTGCCAAGCTGTAGTAAAGGTTCACGGGGTCTTTCCGTCTAGCCGCGGGTACACTGCATCTTCACAGCGATTTCAATTTCACTGAGTCTCGGGTGGAGACAGCGTGGCCATCATTACGCCATTCGTGCAGGTCGGAACTTACCCGACAAGGAATTTCGCTACCTTAGGACCGTTATAGTTACGGCCGCCGTTTACCGGGGCTTCGATCAAGAGCTTCGACCGAAGTCTAACCCCATCAATTAACCTTCCGGCACCGGGCAGGCGTCACACCGTATACGTCATCTTACGATTTTGCACAGTGCTGTGTTTTTAATAAACAGTTGCAGCCACCTGGTATCTGCGACTCTCGTCTGCTCCATCCGCAAGGGACTTCACTGATAAGAGCGTACCTTCTCCCGAAGTTACGGTACCATTTTGCCTAGTTCCTTCACCCGAGTTCTCTCAAGCGCCTTGGTATTCTCTACCCGACCACCTGTGTCGGTTTGGGGTACGATTCCTTACAATCTGAAGCTTAGAGGCTTTTCCTGGAAGCATGGCATCAATGACTTCACTACCGTAGTAGCTCGACATCGTATCTCAGCGTTAATGAAAGTCCGGATTTACCTAAACTTTCCGCCTACGTACTTGAACCTGGACAACCGTCGCCAGGCCCACCTAGCCTTCTCCGTCCCCCCATCGCAATTGTAAGAAGTACGGGAATATTAACCCGTTTCCCATCGACTACGCCTTTCGGCCTCGCCTTAGGAGTCGACTTACCCTGCCCCGATTAACGTTGGACAGGAACCCTTGGTCTTCCGGCGAGGGAGTTTTTCACTCCCTTTATCGTTACTCATGTCAGCATTCGCACTTCTGATACCTCCAGCAGCCCTTACAGACCACCTTCAACGGCTTACAGAACGCTCCCCTACCCCACATACCCTAAGGTACGTAGCCGCAGCTTCGGTGTATAGCTTAGCCCCGTTACATCTTCCGCGCAGGCCGACTCGACCAGTGAGCTATTACGCTTTCTTTAAATGATGGCTGCTTCTAAGCCAACATCCTGGCTGTCTGAGCCTTCCCACATCGTTTCCCACTTAGCTATACTTTGGGACCTTAGCTGGCGGTCTGGGTTGTTTCCCTCTCCACGACGGACGTTAGCACCCGCCGTGTGTCTCCCGGATAGTACTTACTGGTATTCGGAGTTTGCAAAGGGTTGGTAAGTCGGGATGACCCCCTAGCCTTAACAGTGCTCTACCCCCAGTAGTATTCGTCCGAGGCGCTACCTAAATAGCTTTCGGGGAGAACCAGCTATCTCCAGGTTTGATTGGCCTTTCACCCCTAGCCACAAGTCATCCGCTAATTTTTCAACATTAGTCGGTTCGGTCCTCCAGTTGATGTTACTCAACCTTCAACCTGCCCATGGCTAGATCACCTGGTTTCGGGTCTAATCCTAGCAACTGTACGCCCAGTTAAGACTCGGTTTCCCTACGGCTCCCCTAAACGGTTAACCTTGCTACTAAAATTAAGTCGCTGACCCATTATACAAAAGGTACGCAGTCACACCACGAAGGTGCTCCTACTGCTTGTACGTACACGGTTTCAGGTTCTATTTCACTCCCCTCACAGGGGTTCTTTTCGCCTTTCCCTCACGGTACTGGTTCACTATCGGTCAGTCAGTAGTATTTAGCCTTGGAGGATGGTCCCCCCATATTCAGACAGGATATCACGTGTCCCGCCCTACTCGTTTTCACTGATTATGAGATGTCGATTACGGGGCTATCACCCTTTATTGCGGCACTTTCCAGAGCCTTCATCTGTCTCATTAAAAGCTTAAGGGCTAATCCAATTTCGCTCGCCGCTACTTTCGGAATCTCGGTTGATTTCTCTTCCTCGGGGTACTTAGATGTTTCAGTTCCCCCGGTTTGCCTCCTGTTGCTATGTATTCACAACAGGATACTT
>NZ_JBFRLX010000055.1:0-17802 GCF_041470165.1 Vibrio sp. 10N.286.46.A8 | reverse complement strand
TCTCTATCGATACAGATGCAGCAGTTAAAAAAACTTGGTTATGGCTCCGCCGGCGGCGTTGATGCGACGCTAGCTTACAAAGCGACTATCCAAGATGTTCCCGTTATCAGCTTAGAGCCGCTTCAATTCCAAATAGACCTGATGACAAAACAAAAGGACGACGGTAAGGAGTGGTTAGTCAGTAGCCTTGAAGAGTTTGACCAAACTGATCGTGTGGTTCATTGCTTAATCGAAAGCTGGAAAGCGGGTGATTTAGCGAAGCTAGAAGCTTTCGCAGAGCTGTCTGAGATGTCACCTGAACTAGAGAAAGCATTTTTAACCGATCGCAATATAGACTGGGCAAACAAACTATCCGCCAATGATTGGAAACTTGACTCGAAAGAGAGCTACTTAATTGTGGTTGGCGCCTTGCACCTAATAGGAGAAGGTAACTTATTGCAGTTGTTAGAAGAGAAAGGTTTCAATGTCACTCAACAATCACAAAGCCAACAGGCCCGGTGTCAATTTGAGACTAGTGACGACAACTAACTAAATTCGATACCATGACCTTCTCATAATATAACCATTACTTAATAACTGAATCATTACACTTAATCGCACCATAACGGTGTTATTATCTTTCGCTCTTTTTATATACGGTGTTGTTCTCATGAAACTAGTACTCTTTGCTTTACCTTTAGCCCTAGCGATCCTCACGCCTACGGTAGTGACGGCTAAAGAAACTTGTACCATCGAACAGTTTCAGGCGATAGACATTCAACCGGATACAAAAGGCGGTGTGTTAGATAAAGAAAGCGGCCAGTTTCTGATCACTGAGAAGCCACCGATGCGCTGTGCCAATATTACGTTCATTACATCGACGACACGCAACCGTATCGCGAGCCAAATGAATAGAAAATTTGAAGCGAGCTTTTACGATGGCCAAACGAGTAACTCTCACTCGGTGACGTTTAACGAAGATGAAATACAGGCGGGTTACATTCGAATTGGTCGAAATAACCCTGTTGAAGCGTATGTTTGCTTTGTTACTTCAGAGACGCCAATCAAGAACATCACGTGTGATGTGAAGTAAACAGATTTTCGGCTGGCTTATTGAGTCAATCCTTTCTCTATACGGGATGTTTAGAACAACGAGAGATTCCCGACTCGCTCCTTCGTCACTCTAGGGAATGACGCATATACCAAAATGCAAAAAAGCCGTAGCCCCCTCTATTACGAGAGTGCTACGGCTTTCTTCAATGTGGCAGTGAAGATCTTATTTTGAACATCAGGCGAACCCCACCTTGGTTCTGATCCTATTTCCTATGATCTAAAACGAAAAAAGCCTGCTCAATGAGCAAGCTTTCTTAATGTGGCCGGTGAAGAGCTTATTTTGAATATCAGGCGAACCCCACCTTGGTTCTGATTCTATTTCCTATGATCTAAAACGACGAAAGCCTGCTCATTGAGCAGGCTTTCTTAATGTGGTCGGTGAAGAGGGATTCGAACCCCCGACCCTCTGGTCCCAAACCAGATGCGCTACCAAGCTGCGCTATTCACCGAGATATCTAACTGGCTGATTGCCTGTCGATGAAGCGTATAATACGGATTCTGAGTTTATCCGCAAGGGCTTTTTTCACTCTTTTTTACAATATCGAATCGTTCGAACAAAAGACGTACAAGTGAAATGCCAATGTGACGAAAAACACACAGTTACCAACAAGTATTTAACTTATGAAACAGGATTGATCCAGATCAGTGAATTGATAACACCAGTTAATACACTAACTCGTGTCATATAACTTTGAGGTATACACATGGACTTTTGGCTAGAACTCCTATTTGGTAATGCGGTGGGGCTATCTTCAATGATAGTAATATTCGGGGCTCTGGGTCTCATGATGTTCTATGGAGGCTTCTTCATCTACAAAGTTATGACTGAAAAATCTCCTCACTAGAATCGCTCAGCCTAAATCATCTACTTTTAAGTATCATTTTCTTTAGGTAGATGTAAAAACGCTTTGCACCGGAGCCGACTTATTGTCTTCTCCGGTTTTTTCATTTTTAAACCCGGCCTCAACTTAGGTATACTTACCTTATCCTTATCCAACTTGAGATACACACTATGTCTCATGATGACGACTTAGATCTATTCCAAGAAATGATGGGCGATGTTAAACGTATCGACCATGACACCGCCGAACACCAGAAAGTACACCGAGTCACAGAATCTCACCTTGCTAAGCGTGAAGCCGCTATGTGGCTGTCTGACGACGAGAAAGACTACTTATCATTAGACTACTCTCCAATGATCAAACCTGACGATGTCATTGCTTATAAAAAAGATGGCGTACAAGAAGGCGTATACAAAAAGCTGCGCTTGGGCAAGTATCCAATTCAAGCCAAACTCGACCTTCACAGGAAAACACTGAAAGACGCTCGTAACGAAGTACTCTCATTTTTACGCCAGTGTTTAAGAATGGATGTTCGCACCGTTATCATTGTCCACGGTAAAGGTGATCGTTCGAATCCACCAGCAATGATGAAAAGCTACGTGGCAAATTGGCTAACACAAATTAACGATGTTCAATGTGTTCATTCAGCTCAGCAATTTCACGGTGGTACAGGTGCGGTCTATGTCATGCTCAGAAAGAGTAATGACAAAAAGCTAGAGAACAGAGAGCGCCATCAAAAGCGCAGCAGTTGATAAGTTGAGATAGATAAGTAAGCTAATAGCGGTCTTGCATCAAGAGCGATATTTCGTGCCTAGACTCACACCAAGTGCTAAAATTGTCCTCAGTTAACGAATCCCAACTCAAAGCAACTATTCAGAGGTTGCTTTTTGTTTATCTATATTTCCGTTGTGAAACGCTAAGAGAATATCATGTCACAAGAATCCCAAGCTAAACGCCTTAATAAATACATCAGTGAAACTGGTTTTTGCTCACGCCGCGAAGCCGACAAACTCATTGATGCTGGCCGAGTTACTATTAACGGTAAGATCCCTGAAATGGGCACTAAAGTCTTGCCTGGTGATGATGTTGAGATCGACAATAAACCTGTTCGTTCAAGAGAAAAGCCGATCTACATTGCTCTTAATAAACCAACAGGTATCACCTGTACTACTGAGCGTGATATTCCAGGCAACATCGTCGACTTTATAGGTCACCACAAGCGTATATTCCCTATTGGTCGTCTAGATAAGCCTTCTGATGGTCTTATCTTCTTGACCAACGACGGCGATATCGTAAACAAAATCCTACGTGCAGGTAACAACCACGAGAAAGAATACGTGGTTCGTGTAGATAAACCTATTACGACTGAGTTCTTGAAGCAAATGGGCGCTGGCGTTCATATTCTCGATACTGTTACCTTGCCATGTAAGGTAGAGAAAGAGACCAAGTTCTCGTTTCGCATCACATTAACGCAAGGCCTTAACCGTCAGATTCGCCGTATGTGTGAAGCGCTCGGTTACGAAGTATTTAAGCTACGCCGTGTTCGTATTATGAACATCTCATTAGACGGTATTCCTAACGGAAAATGGCGCTACCTGAGCGACGAAGAGATTACTGAAATCTTGGCGATGTGTGAAGGCTCAGTAAGTACTGAAGATGCGTCAAAAATGAACGCGAAAGGTCAACGAATTCGTAAAGCAACTGACGCGAAACTTTTTGATAGCCGTGAAGAGAACCAAACTTCAACAGCGCGCCGTAATCAAAACGAGAACCGTACTCGCACTTACCGCGGTAACAATGCGGATGAATTCCGTCATGCGCCTAACTCAAAGCGTGGCCGTAACTCATCGAACGGTGAAAGCGGTGGCGGTGGCAATACCGAAAACTGGAAATCAAACTCTCGTTCAGAGCGTTCTAATTCAGATAAAAACCGTTCGGATCGCAATCGCACAGATCGCGACAATAACGAACGTCGAAGCGGTAAACCGACAGACCGTAGTCAAGATTCAAACAGGCCGAACAAACCTGCACCGAAACGTGTTGGTGGTACTTTAGGTTTGAAGAAATAGTCAGAATCCTTTCAAACGGGACTGTCGATAAAGAAACGCCCGCTAGATTAGTCTAGCGGGCGTTTTTATTTGTGATCATGTACGTTTATCGTTATGGAAAGCACAAGCTACAGGCATAGTTCAGCAAACTGACCACGCGTAAGTAGTACTAAGTCTTTCGGATCTAGCTCGATCTCTAACCCTCTCTTCCCTGCACTCACACATATCGTTTCAAAATCGGTAGCGCTGGAATGAACAAAGGTAGGTAATGCTTTTTTCTGACCAAGAGGACTGATTCCTCCCACCACATAACCTGTCGTTTTCTGAGCAATATCTGGATCAGCCATCTCTGCTTTTTTACCTTTCGCTGCTTTAGCTGCAAGCTTAAGGTTTAACTTCTGGTCAACAGGAATAACAGCTACCGCCAAATCTTTCGCCACACCATTCAAGCTGAACAACAGAGTTTTGAATACACGTTTGGGATCTTGACCAAGCGCTTCGACAGCCTCTAATCCATAATTCGTGTTATTTGTATCATGATGATACTGATGCACACTGTGAGCGATTTTCTTTTTCTTGGCGAGATTGATTGCAGGGGTCATAACAAATCCAAACGATAGATAAACAAAAAGCGACGCCGAGGCGTCGCTTTAGTTAAATTTATCATGGTGCTAGAGTCAATCTAATTTAGCACCTAGTGATTCAATTAACTGGGTTCAATTACTTGTAAACCATTTGACCTGAAGGCGCGTACTTGTTCACATCAACAGGGCTGTTTGCTTCTAGGTACTCTTTTAGTACTTCAGCGTCAACAAAACCTGTGTTCACAAAGCCAGGGTGATCAGACAGTTTAGGGTAACCGTCACCGCCAGCAGCGTTAAAGCTTGGTACCGTAAAGCGGTATGTTTCATCTAAACGAAGCTGCTTGCCACCGATGAAGACATTCGATACTTCACCGTCAGCGACAGTCATAGAAATACCTGCAAACTGTGCATAAGCACCTGAATCAACAGGTTTAGTCGCCACTACGTTTAGGTAATCTAGAACTTCTTTACCAGTCATATCAGTGTAAGTCAGGATGTTTGCAAAAGGCTGTACTGTTAGTACATCTTTGTACGTCACATCGCCGGCTTCAATTGAGTCACGAACGCCACCAGAGTTCATCACAGCGAAGTCTGCTTTTGCACGCTCCATGTGAGAAGTCGCAATCAAACGACCCAGGTTAGTTTGTTGGAAGCGAACTACGTTACGGTCACCTTCAAGCTTGCCATTTGTCTCAGCGATTTGAACTTCTAACTGAGCTTGGCCCTGTTCTTGGAAAGGACGTAGGAATTCAAGCAGCTCTGGATCTTGTGCGATTTCATCTTGAATAAGAACGCGTTGCTTCTTGCCGTCAATCTTAACTTTCTTCTTAAGGTTAACGGGAACCAAGTCGTAGCTCACCATCTCTAGTTCGCCATTACGGAATTCGTAATCAGCACGGCCTACGTACTTGCCCCACTCGTGAGCTTGAACGATGTAAGTACCGTTTTGAACGTCTGGTTTACACTCATCACCCGGCTTGAAGTTTTGCTTCGCAACGTTAGGGCCTTCCATACATACAGGCTCTTGAGAGTGACCACCAACGATCATATCTAGATCGCCTTCATTTAGGTAACGAGCTAGTGCTACATCACCCGGAGCATTAACACCACGCTGACCATTTTCGTAGTGACCCATGTGAGTCACAGCGAAGATAAGATCGGGTTTTTCTGTTTCTTTAAGTTCAGCGATCAGTTTCTTCGCTTCTTCTTTAGGGTCACGGAAATCGATACCAGCAATAAATTCTGGGTTACCAATTTTCGCAGTATCTTCAGTCGTTAGACCGATAACAGCAATCTTGATACCTTGCTTTTCAAACATCTCGTAAGCTTGGAATTTACGTTCGCCTGTCGCTTTGTCGTAGATGTTTGCAGATAGCATTGGGAAGTTTGCCCAGTCGATCTGTTTTTGCAGTACGTCTAGTGAGTTATCGAACTCGTGGTTACCTAATGCCATTGCATCGTAACCAATTTTATTCATACCTTTAAAATCAGGTTCTGCATCCTGAAGGTCTGACTCTGGTACACCAGTGTTGATGTCACCGCCAGATAGAAGCAACACGCTACCGCCTTCTGCTTCAACTTCTGCACGAAGTTGGTCAACAAGCGTTTTACGTGCAGACATGCCGTATTCGCCGTATTTGTTCTGCCAAAAACGACCATGGTTGTCGTTCGTATGCAGGATAGTTAGCTTATAAGTTTCGTCTTGGTTCCAATCATGAGCTGATTGAGACGCACATCCAGCCAAAGTAGCTAGGATTGCAGCACTTAGTGCTGTCTTTAGAATAAGGCGTTGCTTCATTGTCATACCTTTGAACTTTTTAGGGGAATCCACTGCTTTCTATAATCCATTGCGACTCCTTGTCTGGAGTTCGAACAATAAGACTTCAACATGACTAATCTTAAATTAACATTCTAAATGTAACACGACGATTTCATATTTATGTCGAATTGGTCACGCATAGATCAACAGTTAAGTGTAACAAAATTATGAGATTACACTCAAACTTCCCCTGCATCACAGGCAATCGTTTACTTATAAAGTGTGATGAACGTCAGTAATTAACTACAAACAGGACAGACCTCACACACCTACAGCGCTTTCTTAGGGAATCAGAGGCTCTGTTAACAAGGATTTAATCGCCTATCGTAGATTGACGCACTGCAAAACAAGTTCGTGAACAGCCAGACAGACAGCTTAGTCATAGACCAAATAGGCCGAGGCTTCGGTGAACTCAACGGATGTTCCATTAAAAAACGCCCAACTCTAAGAGTTGGGCGTTTGTCTATTACAATCAAATAACGAGTTAACACTCTCTAGTTAATACTAGTGACTTAACATCAGATAAAACTATTTGATTTCGATGTGCTCGAAGCCTTTGATAAGGTCATCAAGTGCTTTCATCTGCTTCAAGAACGGTTCTAGTTTATCTAGCGGTAGCGCCGATGGGCCATCACAGCGTGCTTGATCCGGGTTCGGGTGTGCCTCAAGAAATAGACCAGCAATACCCGTCGCAATGCCCGCTTTAGCTAGTTCAACCGTTTGCTCACGACGACCGCCAGATGCAGCACCTGATGGATCACGCATTTGAAGCGCGTGAGTCACGTCAAAGATAATTGGGCTGCCGTTTGATGATTTTTTCATTACACCGAAGCCAAGCATATCAACAACTAAGTTGTCATACCCCATGCAAGAACCACGTTCACAAAGAATGATGTTGTCGTTGCCGCACTCAGCAAACTTATCAACGATGTTACCCACTTGATCTGGGCTCATGAATTGAGGTTTCTTCACGTTGATTACCGCGCCAGTCTTAGCCATCGCTTCAACAAGGTCGGTTTGACGAGCTAGGAACGCCGGAAGTTGGATTACATCAACCACATCAGCAACAGGCTGAGCTTGTGCTTCTGTGTGAATATCAGTAATGATCTTCACGCCAAAAGTATCTTTCAGCTCTTGGAAAATTTTAAGACCTTCTTCCATGCCAGGACCACGGTATGAGTGAACTGAGCTACGGTTTGCTTTGTCGAAAGACGCCTTAAATACATAAGGGATACCCAGCTTCTCTGTTACTTTCACGTAGTGCTCACAGATCTGCATAGCTAGATCGCGAGATTCAAGAACGTTCATACCTGCAAATAGCGTAAATGGCTTGTCATTAGCAATTGGCATATTGCCAATGTGAACTGTTTTCTGTTCCATCATATTCTCTCTAAATAATTATTAATTAGTGAACAACCACTGTCTTTTCGTTCATGACGTTCACTTGAGATTTTAGTAGCTCAGATGCAGGGTCATCTGGGCATTGGTCGATAAAATATTGATAATCCGTAGCAGCGACTTGATGACAGTCTAGCTGCTGATAAATAAAGCCGCGGTCGCGGATTTCATACGGATCATCCGGCACAAACGTTAACGCAAGGTCGGTACACTTCAATGCTAGCGTATAACGCTCTTCTCGAAGCAATGCACTCTTAAGTAACGCTAGCCACTTACCAATAATCGTTGGGTGGTCAGCAACTTCTAAGTGTTCAGCTTTTACCTTAGCTAGTGGGCCATCATGCCCAATAAGCCATGCTCGTAAAGTTTGCACGCCAACGTACTCGCCGTTGTACGGGTTAATGTATACAGCAGCTTGCCCGAACCAACTCACTTTAAGTAAGAATTGAGTTGGGAAAGATACGCCTTCAACAGGGAAGCCTAACTTGCGACCTAGATACAGAAAGATCGCACCAAGACTCACTGGAATGCCTTTTTTTCTCTCAAGTACTTTATCGATAAATGCGTTTTCCGAAGAAAAATACGCATCTTTATCCCCAGCAAAACCCCACTCATAAAAGAATAGTCGAATAAAGGATTCAAACTTCTGCTGTTCATCCGTTTCGTTAACCAAAGCAAACTCGGCGTCTTTTAACAATCTCGCCAACTCTTGTTCTGCCCAACGGTCTTGAGTTTCTGGGTTAATCGCTTTATTTAAGATCAATGCACCTTCAGCTAACTCTAGCTGGTCAAAGTCTTCATCAAAAAATTCGTACATAGGTAGTTAACCGAAATAAGGAGATAATTAACCGAAAAATGTTGGTGTCTTCGTCATTGCAATTTTACCTGCCATCGCTAACCAGCCAAGCGCACCAAAGAAAGAGAACACTCTCAGTAGCTTGTTTTTACCTAGCTTAAGTGCAAAGAAGCCCAATGCGATGTAAGCCATAACACAGGTTAGTTTTTCGGTTAACCAGGGTGCTGCTGGTGTAAATGGAATAAAGCCAGTGATAAAAATCAAACCAATACCCGAAAGCAACAGCAATGAGTCATTGATATGAGGGAAACGCTGTAAGAAAGGATGCTTAAGCTTCGGTGAGTTAGCCATCATAAGAGCGAAACGAATCGAAAGAAGCAGTGCGCTTATAGCAATCGTTAATAGGTGAAAATGTTTTAAACCTTCGTACATGGTATTCCTTTATATTTTTATATGTCTTTCGTTAACACAAGCCACACAATACCCGTTAATGCTCTGTAGTTCTGCGTAAAATCTCTGTATTTCTGCGTTAAATGCATTATCGAGTTAAGTGTATTTTCGAGTTAAAGGTATCAATTTAGCAAGTTAATCACCTATTGCTCACAAGATGATTAACAGCAGCCTATGAACAGTAACGACCCAATGTCACTCGGTCATTACCACCGTAATCTTTCTCTGTCACAACATCGAGATATCCGAGCGCCTGCATAATCTCACGTACAGCTAAACCTTGGTCGTAACCGTGTTCAAACGCTAACCAACCTTCGTTTTCTAAAAAGCTTCGTGCGTTTTCAGAGATGTATCGAATATCAGCTAAACCTTTATCTTCAGCCACTAACGCTGTGATCGGTTCAAAACGCACATCACCTTGAGATAAATGAGGGTCATTCTTCTCAATGTAAGGTGGGTTAGAGACAATCAACGAGAACTTGACCGCTTCTTTTTCAGAGTTAGCCAGGTTCAAAGGCTCAAACCAACTGCCGTGTAAAAAGGTGGCGTTGGTGATATTCAAGCGTCGCGCATTTTCTGTCGCAAGTTGTTGCGCTTCCGGACGAAGATCAATACCCGTCACTGGTCGGTTCGGCATCTCAGACGCCAATGCCAAAGCGATCGCACCAGTACCAGTTCCTAAATCGAGAATCGCACCTTGCTTGCCATACGTTTTGTCTAACGCCACTTCAACCAAACGTTCCGTATCTGGACGCGGGATTAAAGTAGAAGGAGAGACTTTTAACGGCAGCGACCAAAACTCACGTTCACCAACAATATAAGCCACAGGCTCACCGGTTAAGCGACGTTTTAGAAGGATATGGAATTCGGATTCTTGTTCTGAAGTGAGATGCTTCTCAGGCCAAGTCAGTAGGTAAGATCTAGGTTTATCTAAGGCGTGACAAAGCAGTACCGCAGCATCAATCGAGGGCGACGTGTTATCGCCCTCTTGAAGCTGTACGATTGCTGACTTTAAAGCACTTTCAACCGTATATGCTGACTGCATAGTAATTAGTTGTGCTCAGCAAGTGCTGCTAGTTGATCGGCTTGGTGCTCTTGTAGAACAGGATCAAGCAGGCTTTGCATATCACCCTCTAGAACTTCGTTCAGGCGGTAGATAGTTAAGTTGATGCGGTGATCAGAAACACGGCCTTGAGGGTAGTTGTACGTACGAATACGGTCACTACGGTCACCAGAACCTAATAGGTTACGACGTGTATCTGAAATCGCAGCAGCACGACGCTCTTCTTCAGCTTGAACGATACGAGCCGCAAGAACAGCCATCGCTTTCGCTTTGTTTTTATGCTGAGAACGCTCGTCTTGACACTCTACTACTGTACCTGTTGGTAAGTGAGTAATACGGATTGCTGAATCCGTGGTGTTCACGTGCTGACCACCCGCGCCAGATGCACGGAAAGTATCAATCTTAAGGTCGCCAGCTTTGATCTCTGGCAGATCTGCTTCTGGAATCTCAGGCATAACCGCAACGGTACATGCAGACGTATGAACACGACCTTGTGATTCAGTCTCAGGTACACGTTGTACACGGTGACCACCAGACTCGAACTTCATTGTGCCATAAACAGCATCGCCACTGATTTTAGCGATCATCTCTTTAAAGCCGCCCTGCTCTGAAACATTGCTGCTCATCACTTCGACGCGCCAGCCTTTTTTCTCGGCAAACTTAGAGTACATACGGAAAAGGTTACCCGCAAAGATACCCGCTTCATCACCACCTGCGCCGGCACGAATCTCTAAGAAACAGTTACGCTCATCGTTTGGATCTTTTGGAATCAGAAGAATTTGCAGCTCATCAGTCAGACGTTCAATGTTCGCTTTCGCATCTTTGATTTCTTCTTGAGCCATTTCACGCATTTCTGCGTCGTCTTCATTTGCCATCTCTTCAGCAGCTTCTAAATCTTCTTGAGCTTGCTGGTATGATTTAAAGCACCCCGTCACCTCTTCTAATTGAGAATACTCTTTTGACAAGGCACGGAATTTATCTTGATTCCCAAGTACATCGGGATCACCAAGTAGATGTTGAACTTCTTCATAGCGTTCAACAAGTGTTTCAAGCTTTATTAGAATCGAGGCTTTCATAATGTCTTATTCTGTTGGAGGTCGAATATTATTGAGGGTTTTCTAAGCCCAAACTCTGTCTAATGACCGTTAATTTTGCAGGTTCTCCTTGCTCTGCTGCACTTTGGAGTGCACGCGTTGGAGCATGGATCAATTTGTTTGTGAGCTTGTTACTTAGCTCAAGTAAGACTTTTTCAGGGTCACCGCCAGCGGCAAGTGATTGTAAACTCTTACTTAATAATTCTTCTCGGATTTCATTGGCCGATTTGCGATAGTCACGAATACTGTCTACCGCTTGCAGTGAGCGCATCCAACTCATGAATGCTGCACTTTCTTCACTAACGATAGCTTCCGCTTGGATAGCTTCCACTTTACGTTGTTCAATGTTGCCATCAACAATCGACTGCAGATCATCAACGGAATATAGGTAAGCATCATTCAGATCACCTACCTGAGACTCAACGTCTCGGGGAACTGCAATATCAACCAACAACATCGGTTGATGTTTTCTTGTCTTAAGTGCGGTCTCAACCATGCCCTTCCCAATAATAGGCAGTGGACTAGCGGTTGAGCTGATCACGATATCCGCTCGATGCAGGTGATCGGGGATTTCATTGAGGCTAATCACTTCAGCACCAAACTCTTCAGCTAGCCCTAAAGCACGCTCACGAGTTCGGTTGGCCACAATCATCTTGGTGCAACCATTCGCTGAAAGGTGTTTTGCCACCAATTCAATCGTCTCACCCGCACCTACCAATAACACCGTTGATTCAGCAATCGACTCAAAAATGTGTTTGGCTAATGTGCAAGCTGCGTAAGCAACTGAAACCGCGCTTCCGCCAATCTCGGTTTCAGTTCGAACACGCTTAGCGACAGAAAATGATTTCTGAAACAGTTTTTCCATTGAAGCATCAACAGATTTGTTATCTCGAGAGTCTGTATAAGCTTGCTTCACCTGACCTAAAATCTGTGGTTCACCCAACACCAGAGAGTCCAAACCGCAGGCAACGCGCATTAAGTGCTTAATCGCGGCTTGTTCTTCATGGATGTAGATACTCGGTTTTAATTCTTCAGGGCTAACTTGATGAAATACAGACAGCCAATCGATCAACTTGTTTTTTGCCACGCCTTTGACGTCACAATACACTTCAGTTCGATTACAGGTAGAAAGTATGACACTTCCATTTACGTGTGCATTTGCGTTAAGTTGCTTAAGTGCCTCAGATAATTTATCTGGACCAAAAGCGACTTTTTCTCGCAATTCAACCGACGCTGTATTGTGATTGATACCTACGGCAAGCAAAGACATGTATCAGAAGTTCTCGATCAGGGAATGGAAACAAGGGGCGAATTTTACTTGATGCATGGCTCTATTTAAAGAGCAAGCGGGATTTGTTTTCCTGAGTTCGTGAATTCAATGCTATAGTTGAGACGTTTTTTAGATAAATTTGAACAAGTTGTGAGCAAATATGAGCAAGCTTCGAAAAATCACGTCTCTTATTTTTTTGACCATCATTATGGTGGGTTGCTCGTCTATCCCAGAACAACCGACCAGCGTTGAGTGGCAAAGTCACCAAAACAGGCTTTTACAGATAGAAAACTATCAAGCTTCAGGCAAGCTCGCTTACATTTCTCCAGAGCAACGCCAAAGCCTAAACTTCATATGGAAGCACTCCCCAAATCAAAGCCAATTAAGACTGACCACTTTCCTTGGTCAAACCGCTTTGAACCTTACAATCGACAGTTTGGGTGCAAAAGTCGTGACTTACGATGATCAAGTATTCACCCATGCAAGTGCATCTGTATTGGTAGAGCAACTTACTGGATTGCAGATCCCCATTGATCACCTACCACAATGGTTCCTTGGCATTCCCGACCAAGCAGACAGCTACCAACTCAACAGCACTAACACGCTTGAATCTCTGTCTAAACAAGTCAGCAGTCAATTGTGGACCCTGAATTTTGCTAACTATCGCAATACAGAGATGCCGAGTAAACAACTATCAGATGAAGACAACGCAAAGGTAGAGACAATTCCCCTCCCTACTCGATTGTCATTCAAGCAAGACGAGAACAAAATCAACATTGTAGTTTCGAAGTGGACACTGAAAAAATGATAACAACGCCAACGCACTGGCCTTCGCCAGCTAAGCTGAATTTATTTCTCTATATCACTGGCCGACGCGATAATGGCTATCACGAACTTCAGACCCTATTTCAGTTTGTCGACTTTGGCGATGAACTTACGGTTACCGCAAACCGAGAAACAAGCTCGATAACAATCACACCTGAAATTCCAGGCGTTGCGACAGAAGATAACCTGATTTGGAAAGCCGCAACTGCCCTTCAACAATATACATCGACAACTTTCGGTACGGATATTCAGTTAAAGAAAGTGCTTCCTATGGGAGGTGGCATTGGCGGAGGCTCTTCAAATGCCGCAACCGTGTTGGTCGCGCTCAACCATTTATGGCAACTCAACCTGTCTGATGACCAGTTAGCTGAGATTGGCTTAAAGCTTGGTGCAGACGTTCCGGTCTTCGTTCGAGGCCACGCCGCCTTTGCTGAAGGTGTTGGTGAACAATTACAACCCGCTAATCCGGATGAGAAATGGTATCTCGTTGTTAAACCTCAAGTGAGCATAGCAACTGTAGACATATTCACACATTCAGAATTAACTCGAAATACGCCGAAGCGAGCACTATCAACGCTTCTAGAGCAAGAATACGTAAACGATTGCGAAAAAATTGTGCGAATGCTGTACCCAGAGGTTGATAAGCAACTTTCATGGCTGCTACAATACGCGCCGTCGAGATTGACTGGTACAGGTTCGTGCGTTTTTGCTGAATTTAGCAGCAAAAAAGAAGCCGAACTGGTGCTAGAGCAACTACCTGACACAGTTTCCGCGTTTGTCGCGAAAGGACGAAACATTTCGCCTTTGAAAGAAACTTTGGCTGAATACCAATCAGCCCACCCACAATCTATTTAAAACTGGACGCAACCCGAGGTTTCCACCGTGCCTGATATGAAGCTATTTGCTGGTAACGCAACACCTGAACTAGCCCAACGTATTGCTGATCGTCTATACATCTCTCTTGGCGATGCTACTGTAGACCGTTTTTCTGATGGCGAAGTCGCTGTTCAAATCAATGAAAACGTTCGTGGTAGCGATGTATTCCTGATTCAATCAACTTGTGCACCAACCAATGACAACCTTATGGAGTTGGTGGTAATGATTGACGCAATGCGCCGTGCTTCTGCTGGCCGTATTACTGCTGTAATCCCTTACTTCGGTTATGCCCGTCAAGATCGTCGTGTACGTTCTGCTCGTGTGCCTATTACTGCAAAAGTTGTTGCAGATTTCCTTTCTAACGTTGGCGTTGACCGCGTTCTTACTATCGACCTACACGCGGAGCAAATCCAAGGCTTCTTCGATGTACCTGTTGATAACATTTTCGGCACTCCAGTTCTTCTAGAAGACATGGCTAACCGTGGCCTAGAAAACCCAGTTGTGGTTTCTCCAGACCTTGGTGGTGTTGTACGTGCTCGTGCTACAGCTAAAGCGCTAGGTGATGTTGACATCGCTATCGTTGATAAGCGTCGTCCACGTGCTAACGTTTCTGAAGTAATGAACCTAATCGGTGATGTTGAAGGTCGTGACTGTGTTATCGTTGATGACATGATCGATACTGGTGGCACACTATGTAAAGCAGCTGAAGCGCTTAAAGAGCGCGGTGCTAAGCGTGTATTCGCTTACGCAACTCACGCTGTATTCTCAGGTACTGCTGCAGACAATATCCGCAATTCAGTTCTAGACCAAGTTATTGTTACCGATTCAATCAAGCTTTCTCCGGAAATGGCCGCGACAGGTAAAGTAACTGAACTAAGCCTTTCTCGCATGCTTGCTGAAGCGATTCGTCGTATCAGCAACGAAGAGTCTATCTCTGCGATGTTCAACTAATCAAAGCTCTATAGCTTTGCTTTAGCAGAACAATCTGAAAAAGATATTAAGCACTTCATTCGATGAAGTGCTTTTTTTATATCTAACGACCACAGTTTGAATCATTGAGTTGCTATCAGCTAGCTCGCACCTTTTTCATAAACTGTGATATCATACGGCGCTTTTTGAAATCCCAAGAGAGATCCATACCTTGAGCCAACAAATAAAACTTCTCGTTGGACTGGCTAATCCAGGTCCAGAATACGCCAAAACTCGCCACAATGCGGGTGCTTGGGTAGTTGAAGAATTAGCACGTGTACACAACGTGACACTGAAGAACGAACCAAAGTTCTTTGGCCTAACGGGTCGTATCATGGTTCATGGTGAAGATCTTCGTTTGCTGATCCCAACGACTTTTATGAACTTATCCGGCAAAGCAGTTGCAGCACTGGCAAAGTTCTACCAAATTAAACCAGAAGAGATCATGGTCGCTCACGATGAGTTAGACCTCCCTCCAGGTATTGGTAAGTTTAAAAAAGGTGGTGGTCATGGTGGACATAATGGTCTGAAAGACATCATCAGCAAGCAGGGTAACAATAAAGAATTCTATCGTCTTAGATTAGGCATTGGCCATCCAGGACACAAAGATAAAGTTGCAGGTTATGTATTAGGCAAAGCTCCTGCGAAAGAGCAAGAGTGTATCGAGGCTGTCGTTGACGAATCGGTTCGTAGCCTAGACATCTTATTGAAAGATGGCCTACCAAAAGCACAAAATCGCTTACATACGTTCAAAGCAGAATAAGGTTTATATCATGGGTTTTAAATGTGGCATCGTTGGTCTACCAAACGTTGGTAAGTCAACTCTGTTTAACGCACTGACTAAAGCAGGCATCGAAGCAGCAAACTTTCCATTTTGTACGATCGAACCAAACACAGGTATCGTTCCGGTTCCAGATCTACGCTTAGATGCATTAGCAAAAATTGTTAATCCACAGAAGATCCTTCCAACGACAATGGAATTCGTAGATATCGCAGGCCTAGTTGCTGGCGCATCTAAAGGCGAAGGTCTAGGTAACAAGTTCCTAGCTAACATCCGCGAAACTGATGCTATCGGTCACGTTGTACGCTGCTTTGAAAACGAAAACATCGTTCACGTTTCAGGCAAAGTATCACCTATCGAAGATATCGAAGTGATCAACCTTGAGCTTGCTCTTGCCGATCTAGATAGCTGTGAACGTGCAATATTCCGCAATGCTAAAAAAGCAAAAGGCGGCGATAAAGACGCTAAATTCGAAACTACGGTTCTTGAAAAGCTACTACCTATCCTGACAGAAGGTGGTATGGCTCGTACTGTTGAACTTGCTAAAGAAGAAGTAGCGGCGATCGACTACCTTAACTTCCTAACGCTTAAGCCAACAATGTACATCGCAAACGTTGCTGAAGATGGTTTTGAAAACAACCCTTACCTAGACGCAGTTCGTGAGTACGCAGAAAAAGAGAACAACGTTGTTGTTGCTGTTTGTGCTGCAATCGAATCTGAGCTTTCTGAACTTGACGATGAAGATCGTGAAGAGTTCCTTGCAGACATGGGTATCGAAGAACCAGGCCTTAACCGAGTGATCCGCTCTGGTTACGAACTGCTTACTCTTCAGACTTACTTCACTGCAGGTGTTAAAGAAGTTCGCGCTTGGACGATCCCTGTCGGTGCGACTGCGCCACAAGCTGCAGGCAAGATCCACACCGACTTCGAAAAAGGGTTCATCCGTGCAGAAGTAGTTGGTTACGAACATTTCATCGAATTTGGCGGTGAAAGCGGAGCAAAAGATGCAGGTAAATGGCGTCTTGAAGGCAAAGAATACATCGTTAAAGACGGTGATGTTGTTCACTTCCGTTTCAACGTTTAATTACCGATAAACATCTAATAAAAGGCCAGTGAATTCACTGGCCTTTTTCGTTTTCGCTCTTTGCTAAAGAGCTTCTTATCCAAAACTTAACTTCCTATATATATCGGCATTTGAACCTATTTCTTGCTGACAAATACGCCTCTTTGACTAAAAAGAAACCGAACAGATGTTTATTCGTGATTTATTCAAAAAAAAAGTTGACGGGTTTCACTCAACTCCGCATAATGCGCCCCGTTCACAACGAAGCGGCAACGTCTCGAAATGAGCAACAATTTGGAAATGGCTACTTAGCTCAGTTGGTTAGAGCACATCACTCATAATGATGGGGTCGCAGGTTCGAATCCCGCAGTAGCCACCATTTCCTAAGCACTCTGTTTGTTATTAAACGTATGTCTTTTGACAACAAAGAGTTTTTAGGAAATAAAGCGGTCGTGGCGGAATTGGTAGACGCACCAGATTTAGGTTCTGGCGCCGAGAGGTGTGAGAGTTCAAGTCTCTCCGACCGCACCATATTGAGATGTCTTAATTGACATCATTGTTGGGCTATCGCCAAGCGGTAAGGCACTGGCTTTTGATGCCAGCATTCCCTGGTTCGAATCCAGGTAGCCCAGCCACTATTAAAAGTGTAATTATCTTTAAAAAGATAATGGCATTGGAAGCGAGATTATATTATATTACTTCGCTCTCAGATGGCTACTTAGCTCAGTTGGTTAGAGCACATCACTCATAATGATGGGGTCGCAGGTTCGAATCCCGCAGTAGCCACCATTCTTTCTTTATGAAAGAAAAAGTACAAACAACGTTATATTGA
>NZ_JBFRLX010000054.1:0-20877 GCF_041470165.1 Vibrio sp. 10N.286.46.A8 | reverse complement strand
TGGTCACGATGCTGACGCAATCAATGCGGCTATCGAAGCGGCTAAAGCGGATCCTCGTCCAACACTTATCTGTACTAAGACTATTATCGGTTTTGGTTCACCAAATAAAGCGGGTACGCACGACTGTCACGGTGCTCCACTAGGTGCTGATGAAATCACAGCAACTAAAGCGGCACTTGGTTGGGAGCACGGTCCTTTCGAAATTCCAGCTGATATCGCAGCTGAGTGGAATGCGAAAGAAGCAGGCGCAGCGAAAGAAGCAGCGTGGAATGCTAAGTTTGACGCATACGCAGCGGCTCACCCTGAGCTAGCAGCTGAATTCAAACGTCGTACTAACGGCGATCTTCCAGCTGAGTGGGAAGAGAAAGCAAACGCAATCATTGCTGATCTTCAAGCTAACCCAGCAAACATCGCATCACGTAAAGCATCTCAAAATGCTCTAGAAGCATTCGGTGCTATGCTACCTGAATTCATGGGCGGCTCTGCTGACCTTGCGCCTTCTAACCTGACTATGTGGTCTGGTTCTAAGTCGCTTGAAGCGAACGACTTCTCAGGTAACTACATCCACTACGGTGTACGTGAATTCGGTATGACGGCTATCATGAACGGTATCGCTCTGCACGGTGGTTTCGTACCATACGGCGCAACGTTCCTAATGTTCATGGAATACGCACGTAACGCAATGCGTATGGCTGCTCTGATGAAAGTTCAGAACATTCAAGTTTACACGCATGACTCTATCGGTCTTGGCGAAGATGGTCCTACTCACCAACCTGTTGAGCAGATTGCTTCTCTACGTCTGACTCCAAACATGAGCACATGGCGCCCATGTGACCAAGTTGAGTCTGCTGTTGCTTGGAAACTAGCAATCGAACGCAAAGATGGTCCTTCTGCACTTATCTTCTCTCGTCAAAACCTTGCACAGCAAGACCGTGACACTGAGCAAGTAGCAAACATCGCTAAGGGTGGTTACATTCTGAAAGATTGTGAAGGCAAACCAGAGCTTATCCTTATCGCTACAGGTTCTGAAGTTGAGCTAGCGGTTAGCGCTGCTGCTGAACTAACAGCTGAAGGCAAGAAAGTACGCGTAGTATCTATGCCTGCAACTGACGCGTTCGATAAGCAAGACGCTGAGTACCGTGAGTCTGTACTGCCATCTGACGTTACAGCGCGTATCGCAGTAGAAGCTGGTATCGCTGACTTCTGGTACAAATACGTTGGTTTCGGTGGCAAGATCATCGGCATGACAACGTTCGGCGAATCTGCACCAGCAGGCGAGCTATTCAAGATGTTCGGTTTCACTACTGAAAACGTAGTAAACACTGCAAAAGAGCTTCTTGCTTAATCATTCGTTGTAACGCGAATAGAAAAAAACCGAGCCACTGGCTCGGTTTTTTATTTGGCTTTCAGAAACATGAGTTACTCGAATTCATTTCCCCAATTATCAAGTTCTCTAGTCCCACAGACCTTACATTCAACGTAACGATCCATGTTGTAGTAATGACCACCATTGATAATTGAATTAGCAAACAGCTTTATTCTTCCTAACAAAGTTTTGTCGGTATCATAGCTGCTTGTTTGGCGAACAAGAACTTCACTATGTGGCGTTTCTTTATTGCACGTTTTACAAAAATGAGTCGCTGGAAATCCAGACATAACCTTTTCCTTTGGTTGAGAAAACTAGGTTAGAAACAGCCGTAGAATTAGGTCAGACTCATTTAGATATCATTGCATAATAGCCATTACATTCGCTAGATTTATAAATTCATTTTGTCGAGGTATGTCGCTTAATTGATTTAGTGAGGAAATGTTACCTACTCCTGCACTCAGTACTTGTTTAGGTATTTAGCAATAGAGTTAACTGTGCATAGAGTCATTTGTAACGAACCGCTTACATTGCGGAGTTTGAGCGCATTTCGTTATTAATATTCTTGAAAGATATAACGAAGTAAGAGAATGTTGGCGCGTTGTTTTCATATGAAAGGTCTAGCATGACAAACAAAGTAATCTTGGTGGTCGATGATAGTCAGGACATTCTTGATGCTCTTAGTGAATATCTGGAACGTTCAAGCTTTACGGTTATCACAGCTCTTGAAGGCAATGAGATGTGGAAGAAGCTTGAAACTGTCACTCCAGATCTCATTATTTTAGACATCATGCTACCCGGAGATGATGGTTTGACCTTGTGCCAGAAACTACGTCTTCAATCTCAAGTTCCCATTATTATGCTCACCGCAGTAACCGACGATGCTGATCGAATAGCAGGATTAGAAATTGGAGCTGATGACTATATTACTAAGTCATTTAACCCACGTGAGCTATTAGCCAGAATCAAAGCTTTATTGAGGCGTTCCACGTTTAGCCATAGCCAAGGTGAACGGACTCTGAAATTCATGGATTGGACTTTTGACACTCTTAAACGACAACTGAAACATGAAGATGGTGAGGCAGTCTCTCTTTCTAGCGCCGATTATAACTTGCTTACGCTCATGTTGGATTCTCCCAACCAACTACTAAGCCGAAATGATATTGCTCAAGCGCTTTGGGGAAGGGATGCGGAGCCACTAGAGAGAGGTATTGATGTACAAATTAGCCGGTTAAGAAAGCAATTAAGAGACGATGACCGCAACACGATTATGACGGTAAGGCATCGCGGCTACATGTTAGTGATCGATTCACATATTAATCGTATTAAATTTTGAAAAAAAACATACTCCAATCAATGGTTGCTCGTATCACCTTGTCTATGTTCATGGTTATTCTCATGGCTGAAATACTGGCAGGTGCGGTATGGTTTACAGCAACATCAGCATCAAAAAAAGAGTCAGCTAGCCACGCCATGACAGCTATATCATCAGCTGCAGCAGATACTATTAATTACTTCTCTGGCTTACCCATTAATTACCGTCACTTGGTGTTGGAACAGCTACGAAATATAGGAGGAACAAGGTTTTTCATATCCATAAATAACCATAAACTTCCTATCACTTCTTTATCTGATTACTCATTGGTTCCTCAGATGGAAGTACAAGCGTCTGAACTTTTGAATCAGCAACTTAGAGATTCACGCAAAGTACATGTCACTTTAACTAAGCGAGAAGATTTACGGGTGTTTAACTCTGGTATCAAGCTTTATGAACTTCCGGCGTTGTGGAAAGACTACAGTTTGGTATTAGGTAAATTGGATTTGCCTATTGCTGTGATTCAGGTGGAGTTTTCAGAGAATGAATGGCTTTATTTAGCCACCGTTCTACCGCTGTCTTTTGATAGTCTGACCGATAATTTCATTGATAGCAGACAAGTCATATTTCTCCTTATTGTTACCTTCATGCTTATGGGTGTTTCTTATGTTGTCTTACAGAAGGAAATTCGTCCTTTTCGTTCTTTAGCACGCTCTGCCACTCTTATGGGGTCGCAAATGCAGATTGAAGAAATCAAAGAAGAAGGCAGTTCAGAAACCAGAGCGGCTATTCATGCTTTCAACAAAATGAACCGTCGAATCAAATCGTATTTGCGGGATAGAGATATGTTTTTTAATGCGATATCCCATGATATTAAAACACCATTAGCCTGTTTAAAGTTACGAACTGAAATGATGGATGATGAGCAAACAAAGTTAAGGTTTGAAAAGCTATTGAACGAAGTCGATATGATGTTGAACGGGGCTTTGCAATATATGCGAGATAATGACATCCACGAAGAGTTAGAGTGGAGTGATATTAACGATATCCTTGAACAATGCGCGGCTGTTCATAACAAAAATGGAGTATGCGTAAGCCTGATAGATCTGCCAAGGATTGAGCTTTATGGCAAGCCACTAGCAATCAAACGTTGTTTATTCAACTTAGTTGATAATGGCGTTAAATATGGAAATACGGTCGACATCAGTATGTTTTCTCACTCTGATTCTATTCAAATCGTGCTGCGTGATGCAGGAAAAGGAATCAAAGAAGATATGTTAGAAAAAGTCTTTGAACCTTACTTTAGAGACAATGATACAGGCATTGAAGGTTCAGGTTTGGGACTAGCAATTGCTCGTAGTATCGCAAGGGCACACGGTGGGGACATTCAGTTATCTAATTCACCAGAAGGTGGGCTTGAGGTGGACATTATTTTGGTGAATGCCCTATGAAAAAATGGTTACTGTTAAGTCTTTTGTTATCGACGAACCCCGCGTTTTCTTCCCCCTCTGTTGAAATGCTGCATTGGTGGACGGCTGCTGGAGAAGAAAAAGCGTGGTCGGTCATCGAGAAGCAATTTGAATCTCTGCCTTATACATTAAAAAGTGAACCAATCAGTGGCGGTGGTGGTGCACCTGCCAAAGCGATTCTTCAAGCCAGAGCGATTGCCGGGTATTCCCCTGATATTGCTCTTATGGAAGGTCCGGCTATTCAGTCATGGGCGGCGTTAGGTTTTTTAAATGATGTCAATGAAGTCGCAGAATCGCAGAGGTGGGATCAGTCGCTGTATCCTGATATTAAAGCCATTCACCAATATGACGGGAATTTTGTCGCCATACCTTTGAATATCCATCGATTAAATTGGATGTGGATAAATAAAAAGGTACTAAATCAGCATCAACTTTCATCACCTCAGACGTGGGACTCGTTACTGTTAGCATTAACTACGCTGAAAAGTAAGGGGGTTAATCCTTTGGCTTTGGGAGAAGACTCTTGGCAAATTGTGCAAGTTTTTGAAAATATTGCATTCGGAGTAGGTGGAGCAAATTATTATCGACAGGCATTTGTGGATTTAGACCCTGACGCATTAAATAGCGATAAAACACTTGAGGCGCTTAAGCGCTTTCGCTCTCTGGCTAATATTGTAGGTAGTGATTTACCGAGTATTAGTTGGGATCAGGGGACAAAATCTTTGCTTGAAGGGGAGTTTGCCTTTCAATTTACAGGTGATTGGGCTCTGGGAGAGATGTTTATTAGTGCAGAAGGTGAAATTCCAGATTACATAGAATGTCGAGCGTTCCCTTCTACGGAAAAAGGTTTTATCTACAATGTTGATAGCTTGGCATTTTTTACAAAAGTAACGGGTGAAGATCATAATATGGTATCGGTAATGACCTCGTTATCTTCTCCCCAATTTCTTTTAGACTTCAGTAAAAAGAAAGGTTCAATACCTGCTCAAGCAAATATACCTGTGAATGAATTATCACGATGCCAACAGCAATCTTATCAAGATTACATTCATGCGAGTTCTGAAGGTACAGCTATGCCAAGCTTGACCGATTCAATGGCTGTTAACCCTGTTCTTCAGAATGCGGTATCCAACGAGTTATATCGCTACTTTATGGACTCTTCCATTTCAGCGGAAGCACTTATTGGACACCTACATGCTATTAATAATGAGGTGTTTCGTTAGTTTCTTGTTCTTCTTTTGACTTTAAATGTCTAGCTAGAAATTACTATGTACCTTCGACATTTTTCAGCCTAGGTCTATTGTAAAAATCGGGTTACAAACTACTTGCTATTTGTAACCTTGAGATTCAATTATCTTGATAAAGTTCATTGGTATTCTAACGATATTAAAGGACTTTATTATGCTAGATAGTTTTAAAAGCGGCTTATCTAAGCTTTCCTTAATTGGTAAAGCATTGATGTTGCCCATATCTATATTACCCGCAGCGGGGTTATTACTTGCCTTCGGTGCTAAGCTCGACATTCCCCTAATGATGCGTGCTGGTGGCGTTATATTTGATAACTTAGCCTTACTGTTTGCGGTAGGAGCCGCGGTTGGTTTGACTAAGGAGTCAGGGATTGCCGCTTTAGCCGCGATTGTCGCCATGGTCGTGATGAATGCGACAATGGGGGTGGCGCTCGGCATTACACCTGAGATGGCGATGGGAGGTGGCCGTTATGCAATGGTGATGGGTATTCCTTCATTGCAAACAGGTGTCTTTGGCGGACTCATTGCAGGTATCCTCGCAGCCGTTATGTATCAACGTTTCTATGATACTAAGCTGCCTGATTTCCTTGGTTTCTTTGCCGGTAAACGCTTTGTACCGATTGTGACTGCGTTTTCTGCATTCCTAATTGGTTTAGTTTTACCCCATATTTGGTCATATATTCAATCAGGTATTGACGCGCTATCGCATATGGCGAATGGCGGAAACATGTACGTATCAACTTTCATCTACGGATTTATGGAGCGAGCTTTAATTCCAGTTGGTCTCCATCATATTTTTTATAGCCCTTATTGGTTTTCTTTCGGTGAGTACACAACTGCCGCGGGGACCATTGTAAATGGCGATCATACCATTTGGTTTAAAATGCTTGAAGATGGAGTAAAAACGTTCTCAACCAGTGAATACCAAGAAGCAGGAAAATTCCTATCGGGTAATTTTGCTATCTACATGTTTGCTTTCCCTGCTGCATGTTTAGCTATGTATCATGAAGCGAATGATAAAAATAAAAAAATTGCAGCAGGTATTTTAGGCTCTGCTGCTCTTACTTCGTTTGTTACAGGTATAACAGAACCCGTTGAATTTGCTTTTATCTTTGTCGCACCTTTACTTTATGTTTTTTCTGCAATCATGGCAGGGGTGTCTTACGCGGTGACTTATGCGTTGGATGTTCATATTGGTAAAACCTTCTCAGCCGGCATTATTGATTTCGTGTCTTTTGGTGTTCTTCCCGCGATGGATGGGTTCAAAACTAACTGGATCAATGTGATTCTTTGGGGTCTAACCATGGCCGCTATTTATTACACGGTTTTCCGTTTTGCTATTCGAAAGTTCAATTTGAAAACAGTAGGACGTGAGGATACTCAAAGTAAGGCGATCACTTTGGACAATGAAGATTTAGCTAGTGAAATCACAATCTTGATTGGTGGTGCCGCTAACATTACTTCGATAGGAGCATGTATTACGAGATTGCGTTTACAGATTAAAGATCAGGCTCTTGTGAATGAACAAGGAATCAAAGACCTAGGTGCTATGGGGGTCATAAAAGTAGGTTCAAGTGGCCTGCAAATTATTTTGGGCTCAAGAGCTCAATTTGTGGCTGATCTTATGAGTGAAAGAACTGGTGAGTCACCAAGTGCACTATCAACTAACCCAAGTTAAAAGTACGGGCTACTTCCGATAAAGCTGATGGCAACAAGCTTGTTGTCTCTTATACATAAATAGTAACGCTATCAACGTTATGGTTGGTGGCGTCTATTTATATTTAAAGTTTTGAAGTTATGACAGCTTTAGTATTCAACTAATGCGCTTTGAGTAGGATTCAGTTATCATCTGTTGCACGAAATTTTGGTTAGATGTACGGAACTATGCTAAAAGTCGCGATAAACGGATTTGGACGAATAGGGCGTAATGTATTACGCGCTGTCTATGAAAGTGGCAAAAGCCAACAAATCAAAGTAGTAGCTGTCAATGAGCTTGCTCAGCCTGACGCTATGGCTCACCTATTACAGTACGACACCAGTCACGGCCGCTTCGGCAAGAAAATCTCTAATGATCAAGAGCACATTTATGTTCATCATGGCATTGGTGCTGAAGATAAAGGCGAGTTTGATACCATTCGTATCTTACACCTGGCTGATATTGAACTATTGCCTTGGCGTGATCTTGAAGTCGATATTGTTCTCGATTGTACCGGTGTTTACGGTTGCCGAGATGATGGCCTAGCGCACATCGCTGCTGGAGCTAAAAAGGTACTGTTTTCACACCCTGGTGCTAACGACCTTGATAACACCATTATCTATGGTGTAAATCACGATACTATCGAAGCTGACCACCGAATCGTTTCCAATGGTTCATGCACCACTAACTGTATTGTCCCTATCATTAAAGTACTTGATGATGCCTTTGGTATTGAGTCAGGTACCATTACGACCATTCACTCTTCAATGAATGATCAGCAAGTTATTGATGCATACCATAGCGACTTGCGTCGTACTCGAGCAGCAAGCCAATCTATCATTCCTGTCGACACTAAATTGCATAAAGGTATTGAAAGAATCTTCCCGAAATTTTCTAACAAGTTCGAAGCGATATCTGTGCGTGTGCCGACGGTAAACGTCACTGCGATGGATTTAAGTGTCACAATTAATACAAATGTGAAAGTTAATGACGTAAATCAAACCATTGTTAATGCTTCCCAGTGTACATTACACAATATAGTTGACTATACTGAAGCGCCGCTCGTTTCCATCGACTTTAATCACGATCCCCATAGCGCAATCGTTGATGGCTCACAAACTCGAGTGAGCAATGGCACCTTAGTGAAAATGCTGGTGTGGTGTGACAATGAATGGGGCTTTGCGAACCGAATGCTGGATACGGTTCTTGCAATGCAAGCTTCAGAAGGCAAGAAGTAAGACCTAGAAGCAAATGTGTGGATTATTTATTTTTTAGCTTGAAATAAATACTAAGTGTCCACATATTATTAGCAGTTAAAGCATAACCAGTTGAATAATTTATAGGCTTAGCAGGGTTGCTGAGTTTCCAAAACTTTATTTTTATTTAAATTTGAGAGGACAAATCATGTCTGTGATCAAGATGACTGACCTGGAACTTGCAGGTAAACGCGTATTCATCCGTGCTGACCTAAACGTACCAGTAAAAGACGGTAAAGTAACTTCAGATGCACGTATCCTAGCATCTCTACCAACTATCAAACTTTGCCTAGAAGCTGGCGCAAAAGTTATGGTTACTTCTCACCTTGGTCGTCCTACTGAAGGCGAGTACAACGAAGAGTTCTCTCTAGCTCCTGTAGTTAACTACCTAAACGACGCACTAGACTGTGACGTTAAACTAGCGAAAGATTACGTAAATGGTCTTGAGCTAAACGCTGGTGAACTAACTGTTCTTGAAAACGTTCGCTTTAACAAAGGCGAGAAGAAGAACGAAGAAGCTCTTTCTAAGCAATACGCTGCACTATGTGACATCTTCGTAATGGATGCATTCGGTACAGCTCACCGTGCTCAAGCGTCTACACACGGCGTTGGTACTTACGCTCCTGTAGCATGTGCTGGTCCTCTTCTAGCTGCTGAGCTTGAAGCTCTTGGTAAAGCAATGGACAACCCAGCTCGCCCACTAGTGGCTATCGTTGGTGGTTCTAAAGTTTCTACTAAACTAACCGTTCTAGAATCTCTTTCTAAAATCGCTGACCAACTTGTTGTTGGTGGTGGTATCGCGAACACGTTCATCGCTGCTGAAGGCCACAACGTAGGTAAGTCTCTATACGAAGCTGACCTAGTTGAAACAGCTCAGAAGCTAATGAAAGAGTGTGCTATCCCAGTAGCGACTGACGTTGCATGTGCTAAAGCATTCGACGAAAACGCAGAAGCTGAAATCAAGCACGTTTCTGAAGTTCAAGACGACGATATGATCTTCGACCTTGGCCCTGATTCAACTGCAGCTCTAGCTGAAATCATCGGCAACGCGAAAACTATTCTTTGGAACGGCCCTGTAGGTGTATTCGAATTCAAGAACTTCGAAGCGGGTACAGCTGGTATTTCTAAAGCAATCGCTGATTCTGAAGGTTTCTCAGTAGCGGGCGGTGGTGACACGCTAGCAGCTATCGACAAGTTCGGTATCAAAGCAGATGTTTCTTACATCTCTACTGGTGGCGGTGCTTTCCTTGAGTTTGTTGAAGGCAAAGTACTTCCTGCAGTAGCTATGCTTGAAGAGCGTGCTAAAGCGTAATTGATTTAGAAAGGCGAGATACGAATCTCGCCTTTTAACGTTTGCTGCATATCACACTTATTTGCTAGAATAGCGGAAGTTGTGAGCAAACGATTGCAAATTTTTAAACTTAAGTTTTTTATCTTAAAACGAATAGAATAAATAGGACTATTTCCATGTCTAAGATCTTCGATTTTGTAAAACCTGGTGTAATTTCTGGCGATGACGTACAGAAAGTATTTGAAGTAGCAAAAGAAAACAAATTTGCTCTTCCTGCAGTAAACGTTGTTGGTACTGACTCTATTAACGCAGTACTAGAAGCGGCTGCTAAAGTTAAGTCTCCAGTTGTTGTTCAGTTCTCTAACGGCGGCGCTGCATTCTTCGCAGGTAAAGGCGTTAAACTTGAAGGTCAAGGCGCACAAGTTCTTGGTGCTGTAGCTGGTGCAAAATACGTACATGCTGTTGCTGAGTCTTACGGTGTTCCAGTTATCCTGCATACTGACCACGCTGCTAAGAAACTTCTACCATGGATCGATGGTCTACTAGATGCTGGTGAAGAGTTCTTCGCACAAACTGGTAAGCCTCTATTCTCTTCTCACATGCTAGACCTTTCTGAAGAGTCTCTAGAAGAGAACATCGAAACATGTGCTACTTACCTAGCTCGCATGGCTAAAATGGACATGACAATCGAGATCGAACTTGGTTGTACTGGTGGTGAAGAAGACGGCGTTGATAACTCTGATATGGACGCATCTGAGCTTTACACTTCTCCAGAAGACGTAGCATACGCATACGAGAAGCTAATGGCTGTTAGCCCACGTTTCACTATCGCTGCATCTTTCGGTAACGTACACGGTGTTTACCAAGCTGGTAACGTTGTACTAACTCCAACTATCCTACGTGACTCTCAAGCATACTGTGCAGAGAAGTTCGGTATTGCACCTAACGCTCTAAACTTCGTATTCCACGGTGGTTCTGGTTCTTCTGAAGCAGAAATCCAAGAGTCTATCGGCTACGGTGTTATCAAAATGAACATCGATACTGATACACAGTGGGCAACTTGGGATGGTATCCGTCAGTACTCTGCTGATAACTTCGATTTCCTACAAGGTCAAATCGGTAACCCAACTGGTGAAGCTGCGCCAAACAAGAAGTACTACGATCCACGCGTATGGCTACGTGCTGCTCAGTCTTCAATGGTTACTCGTCTTGAGAAAGCATTCGCTGACCTTAACGCTGTAGACGTACTATAATTCTTTGAATTAAGTACTCTTTAAGTTTTAAAAACCCGCTCATTGAGCGGGTTTTTTTATGTCTGATAAAAACTTGTATTAAATATGTGAAAAACCTAGCCTACGGTGAATAAATTTCGTAGTCTTTTAGTTATCGGTATTTGCGTTTATTGGTAAGTTTTATTAATTCAAAAGCTTACATAAATATGACTTTGCAATCGGTCAAAGATAGGATATCGTGCCGAAAAACTGGACCTGGTTCAGTTTATAAAAAGGACTTGGCTTTAATTTACTTTTAACACAGTGACTTAACAGGAGTTGAACTGTTTATTATTGTAAAAGTAAGTTTGGCTTAAGACAGTTTAGCTCATAGCATATTATATAGAGGATGCACATTATGGCTGATAGTTCGACAGCGCTTGAGACTCCAATTGTGGATGGTTTATCTCAGGCCGAGCAGTGGTTAACAAATAATTCAGATCTATTTATCCAATACGGTGTAAACATTATCTCTGCACTGATAATTCTATTTATTGGTAACTTGATTGTTAAAGCAGTCGCGAATAGCGTATCTAAGGTTCTTGAGAAGAAGAAGATGGATCGAGCTGTTGTGGAGTTTATCCACGGTTTAGTTCGTTACTTATTGTTTGTTATTGTTCTTATCGCTGCACTTGGTCGTTTAGGCGTTCAAACTGCATCTGTAGTTGCTGTTATTGGTGCGGCTGGTTTAGCCGTTGGTCTTGCGCTGCAAGGCTCACTATCTAACTTTGCAGCGGGTGTACTTATCGTTGCATTCCGTCCATTCAAGTCTGGTGACTACGTGGAAATTGGTGGTGTAGCGGGTTCAGTTGATTCAATTCAGATCTTCCAAACTGTTTTAACAACACCAGACAACAAAATGGTTGTAGTACCTAACGGAAGCGTTATCGGTAGCCCAATCACTAACTATTCTCGTCATGCGACGCGTCGTATTGATCTAATGATTGGTGTTTCTTACAACGCTGATCTTCAGAAGACAAAAGCGCTACTGACTAAGATCTGTGAATCTGATGAGCGCGTATTGAAAGATCCAGGTGTTCAAGTAGGTGTTCACACACTAGCTGATTCTTCAGTTAATTTTGTTGTTCGTCCATGGGTTAGTACTGCTGACTACTGGAATGTTTATTTCGACCTTATGCAAGCTATCAAAGAAGGCTTGGATAACGAAGGTATCGAAATCCCATTCCCGCAAATGGATGTACACATGAATAAAGTTGAAGCTTAATTTCTAGTTAGTTTTTATAGCTATAAGCTTTTATAAGGAAAGGCGGATAACTTAGGTTATTCGCCTTTTTTGTTGGATGAGTAAAGTTTGTTTGATGACTAAAGAAGAATAGGTTTACCCGTATTGTTCAATGAGTCCATTGGCGAGCACAAGTGCAATAGCGAACATCATGGTTGCTACCGCGATATCGATGCCTTTCTTAACTTTAGGTTTCGATAGCGTTGGACCTAGCTTTGCTGCGCCCAATGATAAGGAATAAAACCACACGAATGAAGCTAAGATAGTCCCCATCGCAAACGCAATTCTGTCGTTGCCTTCAAACTGCCCACCAATAGATCCAAGAATCACCACGGTATCCAAATAGAGGTGTGGGTTTAATACTGTTACAGCTAATGCACCCAAAATAACGGTGCGCTTGCCACGAGCCAATACCTCACTTTTTGATTCATCACTGGTGCGCGTTTTGAATGCACTGCGCAGTGATAGCAAACCATATACCGTTAGAAAAGCGATACCGCCCAATGTCACAGAGGTAAGCAGCAATTCATTTTTAGACAGAATTGCTCCGCCACCAAAAATACCCAATGAGATAAACAGGGTATCGAGCAGGCTACAAATCGTTGCAGTCGTTAAATGATGATTGCGTTTTATGCCTTGATTTAGGACGTACGCATTTTGTGCGCCTATCGGGATTATCATACTTGCCCCTAGACCAAAACCTTGTAATAAAACCCAAAAACTCATTTTAACCTCCACTTAATTAACGATATTTACGTGCTATGTTGCGAAGATACTCCGACCCTTTAAATAAGTATAATTAATGATTTTAATCTATTATTAGAGTTGCTAATGTGGTGTTGGGTTAGCTTAAAAAGGAAGCAAATTGATGCGTGGATTGGATTATAAATGGATTGAAGCACTGGATGCCGTTGTGAAACAACGTAGCTTTGAGAGAGCCGCTGAGCAGTTATACATCTCCCAATCAGCGGTGTCCCAACGTATCAAGCAGCTAGAAAAGTGGTTAGCCCAGCCTGCGCTGGTGAGAGAAAACCCACCAAGACCTACACCAGCAGGAAAAAAGCTGTTGGGTTTGTATCGTCGTGTTCGCTTGTTAGAGCACGAGCTTGTGCCTGAGTTAATGAATGAAGAGGGTACTCAACCACTATCGATATCCATAGCCACCAACGCTGATAGTTTGGCGACATGGTTGTTACCTGCACTGTCGGATGTGATGAAGTCTCGTCAAGTCGAGTTGAACCTCGCGATTCATGGTGAGTCTAGAACCATTGAAAAAATTAAAAGCGGTGAGGTTGCCGGTGCGATCAGTTTGGAGCCTCAAGCGATTCCTGGGTGCAGTGCAGACTACCTCGGTAGGATGGATTATGTGTGTGTGGCGAGCCCTGATTTTCATCAGCGTTACTTTTCAGAGGGCGTAAACTACGCCACATTAAGCAAAGCGCCTGCGGTTTCTTATGATCAATACGATGATCTGCATAAGAAGTTTCTGCATGACCATTTTAACGTACCGAGAGACAGTGTGATCAATCATACGGTCGGCAGTTCAGAAGCATTTGTGCGCTTGGCATTATCGGGTGTTGCCTATTGCTTGATTCCTCGATTGCAGATTATCGAGGAACTAGAGTCTGGTGCTCTGATGGATATTACCCCTGGCTTTCTGCTGTCTTATCGCATCTATTGGCACCATTGGCAGCTTGAGAGCGGGGTGCTAAAAGAGGTATCCCAAGCGATATTAAGTTTTGCTCACAATTATTTACCTCAGTAAGTTGTTGGTTTTTTCAGCGTCAAAGTTCTGTTAGATGTGCACAATCAGGATTGGCTAAACGATAAATTACTCTATGATGGAAGGACATTTGTTTAGCATAGGTCTACCTAATGAAGTTTGTACCAAAGATGTTAGCAACGTCTCTTACTCTTACTGCTGCGTTGAGTGCTGTGAGCTTTCCATCACTGGCTGACTCTCCATCCTTTCCGCATATTTCAACAACAGGTTATGGTGAAGTCATCGCGACACCAGATATGGCGACATTCTCAGTGAGAGTGGTAGAGTCAACGATGACGGCTGAACAGGCTAAAAGTACTGTTGATAAAGTGGTAACGGGCTTTCTAAATAAGCTGCACCAAGCCGGCGTAGATGAGGCGAGCGTACACAGCTCTAATCTGTACCTATCTCCTCAGTACCATTATCCAAAAGATGGCAAACCAGAATTGGTTGGCTACCGCGCTTCACGCAATGTGAGCGTTCAAGTGAATGAGCTCGCTAATCTCAATGAGTACATGGATATTGCAATAGGACAGGGTATTAACCAAATCGATAATATCCAGCTGCAAGTTCGTGACCAAGCTAAGTATCAAGAGCAAGCACGCTTAGAAGCGATCAAAGATGCGACATCAAAAGCTAAATCATTAGCGAGTGGTTTTGAGCGTGAGCTAGGTGATGTTTGGCGTGTTGATTACAACGCACAATCTTCTCAGCCAGTGCTAATGCGTTCAATGGCGATGGATGCAAGAACAGAATCGAACTCTTATGAAGACTCAACGATCACCATTCGTGATCGTGTCAATGTGATCTATCAGATCGAAGAATAAGATAGCGCTATAGAGGCTTTTGGATCATGGTGATCTAATTACCTACGATAGGCCAAATACTAGAAAGGCTCTCATGATGAGAGCCTTTTTTGTGCATTTTGAATGCGATGATTAGTGAAGAAGACGAGCACGGATTGTGCCTTCGATCTCTTTCAGTTTAAGCAGTGCTTCTTCAGAGCGATCGGCTTCTACATCGATAACAACATAACCCATATCTGCTGCAGTCTGTAGGTACTGACCCGCGATGTTGATCCCTTCTTCTGCGAAGATGGTGTTGATCTGAGTAAGAATACCTGGACGGTTCTCATGGATGTGTAGCAAACGAGATGTGCCCGTATGCAATGGCAGTGATACCTCTGGGAAGTTAACACTTGATAGCGTAGAGCCATTATCAGAGTACTTAGCAAGCTTACCAGCAACTTCTACACCGATGTTCTCTTGTGCTTCCTGTGTTGAACCACCCACGTGAGGGGTAAGAATCACGTTATCGAACTGCATTAATGGAGACTCAAACGGGTCTGCATTGGTTTTTGGTTCTGTTGGGAAAACATCAATAGCCGCACCAGAAAGGTGACCAGAATCCAGAGCGCCACACAGAGCAGGGATGTCAACTACCGTGCCACGAGCTGCATTGATAAAGATAGAGCCAGGCTTCATACGCTCGAACTCTTCTTTACCCATCATGTCTTTAGTTTCATTGGTTTCAGGTACGTGTAAAGAGATCACGTCACACTTGTTCAGCAACTCGGTCATAGTATGAACTTGAGTGGCATTACCTAGAGACAGCTTGTTTTCGATATCGTAAAAGTAAACACGCATACCAAGGTTTTCAGCAATAATACCCAGCTGAGTGCCGATGTGACCGTAGCCAATAATACCTAAACGCTTACCACGAGCTTCGTAAGAGTTGTCTGCACTCTTTTTCCAGATACCACGGTGAGCAAGAGCATTCTTCTCTGGGATACCGCGAAGCAGTAATAGAACCTGACCTAGAACGAGTTCGGCAACACTTCGAGTGTTGGAGAACGGTGCATTGAAAACAGGGATACCGCGCTTTGCTGCTGCTTGAAGGTTGACTTGGTTAGTACCAATACAGAAACAACCGACAGCAACCAGCTTTTCAGCCGCATCAATAACTTCTTGGGAGATGTTGGTGCGAGAACGGATACCAATGAAGTGAGCATCTTTAACTGCTTCAAGAAGTTCATCTTCAGGTAGTGAGCCTTTGTGGTACTCAATGTTTGTGTAACCAGCGGCTTGCAGTACTTCTACAGAAGAAGGGTGAAGACCTTCTAGAAGTAGAATTTTTATTTTTTCTTTTTCCAGTGAAACTTTGGCCATTGTTCTCGTCCTTAAAATGGAAAGGTTGGGCAAATGCGGCGCACGTGCTACAAAATGGCTGAAAGGGGAACAAATTCACCACTTTGTTAGGAGACAAACGTTTTCCCTGTGCGTCTTCTGAACAATAAAGTAACAAAAAAAAAATGTTTTGGGTAAGAAAATTACGGAATAAGACATAATTTTACAGCAATAAAGCAAAAAAAACGGCGCCCTAGGGCACCGTCTGTAATGAAGTAACAGAAAAACTCAATCTTCTATTATTTATTCTTCGATTTTTGCACCTTCAGGCGTGCCAGTGATAACTACATCAGCACCACGGTGAGCGAACAGACCAACCGTTACCACACCAGCGATACCATTGATGATATCTTCTAGCTGTTTTGGGTTTTCGATCGCCATGCCGTACACATCTAGGATCACGTTGCCGTTATCGGTTGTGCAGCCTTCGCGGTAAACTGGGTCACCACCAAGTTTTACTAATTCACGAGCAACGTATGAGCGTGCCATTGGGATAACTTCAACAGGCAGTGGGAATTTACCCAACACATCAACTGCTTTGGTACCATCAACGATACAAATAAACTTATCAGAGATAGCTGCTACGATTTTTTCACGAGTCAAAGCAGCGCCGCCGCCTTTGATCATATCGCGAGAACCGTTAATCTCGTCAGCGCCATCAACATAGATGTCTAGCTTGAATACGTCGTTGCATTCGAATACTTTGATTTCTAGCGCTTCTAGTTTTTCAGTAGAGGCTACAGAGCTTGAAACCGCACCCTTGATTTTGTCTTTCATTGTGCCAAGTGCGTCGATGAAGTGATTTACTGTTGAGCCAGTACCTACACCTACAATGCTGCCTTCTTCAACATATTGAAGTGCTGCCCAGCCCGCTGCTTTTTTCATTTCATCTTGAGTCATGCCATTCTCCTGAATAAGGTCTTGCGCTTTGAATTAATCGTTTGCGTAATGATGAAGTTAACGTTTAGATATTGGGGTAACTTTTGGATATCGAGGTTAACGTTTGCGGCGCGATTATAGCGCTTTAATGGTTGTTTTCCCATTGCCAAGTTTTACTCGGAGTCACGATTTTAGGTAACGGAATGTCCCAATCTTCAATTGGTAAACGATCGACATGTTGGCAATCGTGAGCAAGGCCAATAGGTGTTGCGCCATTGCCCGTCTCGAACCATCGAGCCAAGGTGCGATCGTAATATCCACCGCCCATGCCTAAGCGATGCCCTTGAGAGTCAAAGCCCACCAATGGTGTGAGAATAAGATCGAGTTGTTGGCATGGTTTGACGAGCAATTGATTGAGCAGAGGTTCAACGATTCCGTACTTATTCAAAACCGTCGCTGTGCTTGGCGAGTAGTGCAGAAACAGCAGATGTCCGGCCGAGAAGGGGTGCAATACTGGTAAATAAGTTTGCTTACCTTGCGCCCATAACCATTCAATTAAAGGCTGGGTATCGAGTTCGCCATCAATCGAAATATAGAGGGCTATATGTTGAGCCGACTGAATATCATCAAGCTGAGCACACTGCTTAACTAAGTCTATCCCGGATTGAGTTTGTTGTTCGCTAGATAGGGAGTTACGTTTGATGCGGATCTGTTTGCGAAATTCGCTGCGTGTGAGCGTCTTCATAAGAAGGGATACCCCAAAGTGCCGTTGAGAATAGATGGCCCTTGAACCAGCGAGTTCAAGGCGGATCAGCAATGATTACCGTAGGCTTCTCGGCGGACCGAGCATGCTCAATAGCACTCAAGTACTAACCCTTAGGGATTGCTTATCGGCTCGGGGACGTGAATCCTCTGACAAACACTCCAGGGTAAATTTTGTGTACGCTATTGCTGTCCGTGCTTAACTTTACTGAGGACATCTGAAAGTGATGTCGTGAGCTGTTCCATTCGCTCGGTCAGTGCGTTTTGTTCATCATTTGCTTCAAACTTCTTGGTTTGTAATTCATAGCAAATGTTCAGAGCTGCGATCGTTAGCAGCTTCACTTCATTGGTTACCTTAGTACGTTCAGCCATCTCTTTCAATCGATTATCAAGATCGGCCGCCGCTGCAATCAATGACTCTTCTTGCCCTGGGGGACAATTCACTCGAGTCAGTTTTCCTAATATTTCAACGTCTACCGCTTGATTACTCATGATGGATGAACTCTTTAACGCACTATTTAAGGCTGTTGCTCTTTATCATTTTTTGAGAAAGAAAAAGTGCAAGTACCGATGAGGAAGCAATCTCCTCTGAGGGAGAAACTATAGGTAAACCGCTATTAAGATTCAAGCTTTTCAGAGTGACTGTTTGTAAATGAGAGCTTGAGCACACAGTAATTCAGCAAATTGAACAATTGGTAGTCAGTCATCCTTCAATTGCTCAGGATCGACGCTTACCAGAATTGGGGTGAAGTGGTACGATTATACTATCGATATAAAGAATAACTGAGCGAGCTATCTGATGAGCGAAACTACTTTACCTGACTACCTAACGGTTGCGACTGAACTTCAATCGGCAAGCCTAGCCGTAAACCCTGCTGAGATGCATGGTTTATTAACGGGTATGTTGAGCGGAGGCTTAAACCTAGCAGATAAAAGCTGGCAACCACTTATCTTTGATTACACCAATGAAGGCATGGGGTGGCCAGATCGCGCATTAACGTTAGCGGAAGCGACATTAAAGGTGACGACCAGCGAAATCACAGGTTCAGGCATGGAACTGTCTATGTTGCTGCCTGATGAAGACGCAAGCGCAAGCTTGTTTGATTTGGCTGATGGTGTGTCAGATTGGATCAACCACTTTATTTCTGGTTTAGGCTTGGTTGGCGCTCAATTGAATAAAGCGTCTGACGGTACCAAAGAAGCATTAGCTGATCTTGAAGAGATGGCAAAGCTAGGCATTGACGAAGACGATGATATGGAAGAGCAAGCGCAGCTTCTAGAGCACGTTATTGAACACGTAAAAGCGTGTGCACTAACGATTCATGCTGAATTCGGTGCTCGCCCATCTGAAGATGCGGCTCCAACCATTCATTAATCCGCTTGTCGGTTTGAGGTTATAATGGCTCAGTATGATGTTGTAATTGCTGGTGGCGCAATGGCGGGGGCGACCTTAGCCCTTGCTCTGAATCACCTCAGTCAAGGTTCTCTATCGATTGCGGTAGTAGAGCCTTATCAGGTTGATCATCAAGCTCACCCAGGGTTTGATTCTCGTTCTATTGCTTTGTCTTATGGCACGGTGCAGATCCTCGACTCTTTGCAGTTGTGGCAATCTATCGCTCCCGTTGCAACCCCGATCAAAGATATTCATGTATCAGATCGAGGTCATGCTGGGATGACAGACATCTACAGTGAAGATCTTGCTGTTGATGCGCTCGGCTACGTGGTGGAGTTGGCGGATGTTGGTCGGATCTATCAGCAGAAATTAGAATCAGAAGCTACGATTACGATGCTTTGCCCTGAGTCTGTTAGAACCGTTGAACGTGATGAATCGTTAACGACGATTGAGCTGACAAGTGGGCAAACAGTAACCACTAAGTTATTGGTTGCAGCTGACGGTGCAATCTCAACTTGTTGTCAGCAACTCAATATCTCATTGAGTGAGCATGACTTTGAACAAGTCGCTGTGATTGCCAATATCGTGGCGAGCGAACCCCATCAAGGTCGAGCCTTTGAGCGTTTTACTCATCATGGGCCAGTTGCTCTGTTACCGATGAGCGATAACCGTTTATCGCTAGTTTGGTGTTTGTCACCGGAACAAGCACAAAAAGTGGTGGCCTTAAACGACAACGAATTTCTTGAGCAGTTACAGAATGACTTCGGTTGGCGACTTGGCCGACTAGAGAAAGTCGGCAAGCGTGCGAGCTACCCACTGATTCTTCGCCACCGACAGCAAAATATCTCTCATCGATTTGCCATTGTTGGCAATGCTGCTCAAACACTTCACCCTATTGCGGGGCAAGGTTTTAATCTTGGCATTCGTGATGTGGCTTCCTTGGCGGAAGAATTATGTACTCAATTGGATGATGTAGGTCGTTACACAGGTCTTGTTAACTTTAGAAAGCGCAGAGAACAAGACAGAGACACGACGATTACGTTGACTTCAAGCCTAGTTCATCTGTTCTCAAACGATTTTTTGACCGCTCGTATTGGGCGAAACCTTGGGTTAGCCGTAATTGATAACCTTCCACCACTTAAAGGTCCACTTTTGCGTCATACGCTTGGCCTAGTAGAAAGATAAGGTAATAAATAATGATGCAAAGTGTTGATATCGCGATTGTTGGCGGTGGCATGGTTGGCCTAGCGCTTGCGGCTGCACTGAAAGACAGCGATCTAAGAATTGCGGTCATTGAAGGCAGAGCGCCTAGCGAAGGGCTTAGCGAATTGCCTGATGTGCGTGTGTCGGCATTGAGCCGCTCGAGCGAAGTGATTCTTCGCAATCTAGGCGCATGGCAAGGTATCGAACAAAGACGTGCTGCGCCCTACCAAGCGATGGAAGTGTGGGAACAAGACAGCTTTGCTCGCATTGAGTTTGACTCAACACGCTTAGCACAGCCTAACCTAGGCCATATTGTAGAAAACCGCGTAATCCAATTAGCGCTGCTTGATCAGGTTAAGAAGCAAGATAATGTCAGCCTATACATGCCTGCAACGTGTAAAACGATGGCGATTGGTGAGAGCGAAGCATGGCTAACCTTAGACAACGGCCAAGCGCTGACAGCAAAGTTAGTTGTTGGAGCTGACGGTGCAAACTCTTGGGTTCGCAAGCAACAAGATATCCCATTAACTCATTGGGA